>NZ_CBDLAM010000134.1:7208-11083 GCF_965301125.1 Anaerosporobacter sp.
CTTCATAATCTTTAATTTCTCTATTATACTCTTTTGCAATCAGTTCTTTTGCTTCCACGAAACGAATCGTTGGAATTTCTTTTACTTCTGGCAATTTCACTTTAAGAAGTTCCAATTCGAATCTATAATGCTCCTTAAGATGATTTAAAGCATATTGAATCATCCCAGTTTCCATCTGCATTATATCTTCAAAACTCTCGATATACCCCATCTCAAAATCTACACTTGTATATTCATTCAGATGTCTTGATGTATCATGCTTTTCCGCACGATAAACTGGTCCAATTTCGAATACCCTTTCATACACCCCAACCATCATCTGTTTATAGAATTGCGGGCTTTGAGCTAGATATGCCTCTTTTCCAAAATAGTTCAATTTAAAGATATTTGCCCCTCCTTCTGCCCCTGCATAGACTATTTTAGGTGTATGAATTTCGGTAAATTTCTGTGTTGATAGATAGGCTCGAAATCCTTGACATAATCCTTCTTGAATCTTGAATATGGCTCTTTCTTTTTCATTTCGTAATGTGATTGGTCTGTAATTAAGAAGGTTTTCCATTGAGGTATCAACCTTCTTATTATTGATTACAATCGGTGATTCCATAGCCGGCCTTGACAAAATCTCTACAGCAATCAGATGTAATTCAACTCCTGTTTTGGAACGTTCTTCTTTCACTACTTTGGCAGTTGCGATAACCGAATATTCTTCCCCTATCTCGCTTAATGAGAATCTAGAAAACTCCTCTCCATATATGCATTGAATCACCTCTCTCTTGGTACGTAATAATATAAAGGCAAAACCACTCATCCGTCGTACCTTATAGATACTTCCATGCACTTTAATTGTACTACCAATATATTCACTAAATTGTTCTGGCTCAATTATACTTTCCTTAATTATTCCTGTCATTCTATTCATACTTTCACCTATACCATGTTTTCATGGTTCTTTCTTATAGATTTATCAGCTCCTATTCGAAAACCACAAATCCATGCAGGCATCGTCTTTATGCCTCATAGTATCACCACCCTTCATATGACGACAGCGTCCTCGTTATACCTAAAAAAGAATACAAAAAAACCGCATGGTAAAATACAACTCACCAATGCGGTTCTTATACATATATCTATAATCTCCACATAGGCACAACACTCTAAGCGCTTGTACCTATGATCATTCACAGTTACAAGCGCTACCTATCGTCGTCCCTATTCATTTGATTAAAGTTAAGATTCGTCATAGATATTCCTCTTTCCTCTAAGCAATTTTAATTTATATAATGTATGCTCTTCAATTATTTTCTATAATTTAACACTTTAATTTCTAATTGTCAAGTGTCCTTAATAAGCTCCATAACCGTACCATTTCTCATACCATTCACAATATGATCATGAGGTTCCTCTAGAAATAGATAACACAAAGCGGCTAGGAATGAATAACTTCCTAGCCGCTTATCAACTTATTCCTATTGGATACTATACAGTTCTCTTTATTTTCACATAATAGTATTAATTAGTTACTGCTTTATACCTTGAAGTATGATAAATCCTTTTGTAATTCTACTGAAAGTTCTTTTAGTTCTGATGCAGTATCTGCTAAAACTTTAGTAGCTTCATTCAACTCTTGCATTGAACTATTTGTTTGTTCCGTTGATGCTGCATTTTCTTCTGAGATTGCGGATAGATTCGTAATTACCTCTATCGTTTTTTCTCTTGAAGTATTACAATCATTTGCTTGAGCGATAATATCCTTCATACTCTCACTTGATGATTGAATTCCAGCACTCACCTCTAAGAAACGTTTATTTGTTTCTTGTAATTTTTCTTTTTGCTCCTCTACAATAGCAGTAATTTGTTCAACATACTGTACTGTAGTTTGTGATTCTTTTGTTAATTCCGTGATTATATCATCGATAATTTTAGCAGATGAGTTACATTGTTCTGCCAACTTTTGAATCTCTGTAGCAACAACTGCAAAGCCTTTTCCTGCTTCACCTGCTCTAGCAGCTTCAATACTAGCATTTAATGAAAGTAAGTTTGTCTGTTCTGCTATTGAAGTAATCAGATTAATTGCATCTCTTATTTGATGAACTGAATCATCTGTAACCTTGATTTGTGTTGCTATTTTGTCAAATGCAGTAGTAGTTCGTTGATTAGATTCTCCTAATTCTTGCATAACATCAACTGACTCATCGCCTTTTTCTTTCATCTCAACTGCCGTCTGTGACAAGTGATTTACTTTTTCAATAATCTGGTTAATATTATCACCCATAACTGAAATTTCACCTGAGGATATATTTACATCCTCTGCTTGTGCTGCTGCTCCTTGGGAAATATCATTAAGTGCAGAAGTAATGGTATCTGCAACACCATAAGTCTGATTTGCTCTCTCTTCCATTACCTCACCTGATTGTATCAACGTTTGTGATACTTTTTGAAGAGATCCAACTACTTCTGATAATCTATCTAAGAACATATTCAGGCTCTTTCCAAACTGTGAAAATTCATCATTTTTTCTTACGTCTGCACGAACATCTATATTTCCCTCTGTGATTTGTGCTAAGAGCTTCTTAAATCCTACAATACTGCTTCTAATTCCCTTTCCTATGAAGAAAGTGATAACTACGATACTAATAGCTGTAACAGCTAATACTACTAGAATTAACGTTGTAACTTGAGATTGAACTGACTTCATATCCTTATTTATTGCACTTTTAAATGAAGTTGATACAGTTGTTAATTCATTACTTAATTCTGTATTCTCTTTCTTCAACTGAAGTATTGTTGTGTCTATTTCTTGCATTTTACTAAAACTATCTTTTTCTACATTTAGGTTTTCTAGAATTTGTTGATTCAACTCTTCATTACTTGAATACACCACTAAGTTGTCTTCTATTGTCTTAAATCTTGTTTCAATACTAGACTTTATTTCGTCAACTTCTTTACCTTCGTTAACTAATTTACTATATTGGTTAACCTCATTAATTAATGTATTGTGTTCATTTGAGAAATTAAAAATATCTGTTACAGCCCCACCTGCTTGAAGTTCATTTGCAATAGGTACTTCCATATATAAGTCATAATATACCATGTCATATTCTTGACTCTGTGCTGAACTTATTGGTAACTTTACGCAGATTTCTTCCCATCTATTGTTCGCTGCTGTAAAATTCGCCTTTACATGAATTGCTTCTTTTCCATTAAATGATTTTAACGAAAGCCCTTGTAATGCATCACCATATGAGTTTGATAAGTCTGCTTCAGTAATCGTGGATAAATCCATTTTATTCTCTGTACTACCTTTTTTTAGGTAGATATTGTTTATATAAATATTCTTCTTGTATTGTTGTGCTGTTCCACCAATTCGGATTGCTAATACATCTCTTTTACCAACTTGAGGTAATTTACTACTATATGTAACTTTAATATACTCTTTATTTCCTATTGTAACAGTTTTACCTTCACCAGAAATTTCTGACCAATTTGTATCAGCCCATGTATTTTCATTCATTAATTGGGTCAACTGCGATTGCACAGAATCAGCTGAAGTCTTATATTGTGCATATAGTCCTTGACTTTCATCAAATCCTCGTTCAGAATTCAACGGTATGATTTCCTGGTAATTTTTTAGTCTCTGTTCAATATTAGTCATGATGGCATTCATATCTGACTCATACTTCTTATCGATTGATTTTTCAATTCCAGAAGCTAGACTCTTCATTTGTTCCAGATTTTCAGTAATTGTATTAAGATATGATTCATCAATATAATAAATATATAAACTATCGGCAGCCTCATTCTTTCCTTGAAGCTGATTGATCTCACTAATTTTAGCCTCCATATTACTATTTTTAATAGTTTCCGTAATTCCGTAT
>NZ_CBDLAM010000135.1:0-11046 GCF_965301125.1 Anaerosporobacter sp.
CCAAACGGCGGTGTTCGTATGGTTTAAACCGCTCTAGGATCTTACGGATACGAATTAGATAAACAAACAGAAAGCATCTACACAAGCAACCGAAAAACACATAATGATGGTGTATTTGATGCTTATACAGAAGATATGAAAAAAGCTAGACACTCTGCTATCATTACAGGTCTTCCAGATGCTTACGGACGCGGACGTATCATCGGTGACTACAGAAGAGTTGCATTATACGGTGTGGAGCGATTAATCGCTGAGAAATTAGAACAAAAGAAACGTCTTGAAATCAATTGTCTAGAATCTCCAGACATCAGACTTCGTGAAGAGATTTCTGAACAAATCAAAGCTTTAAAACAATTAATCGCTATGGGTCAAAGTTATGGATTTGACTTAACAAAACCGGCTGAGAATGCTGTTGAAGCTACTCAATGGACTTACTTCGCATACTTAGCAGCTGTTAAAGAACAAGATGGTGCGGCAATGTCACTTGGTCGTGTATCTACATTCTTAGATATCTATGTAGAAAGAGATCTTAAGAACGGTACATTAACAGAAGAACTAGCACAAGAAATCATGGATCACTTTGTAATGAAATTACGTATGGTTCGTTTCTTACGTACACCATCATATAACGATTTATTCTCTGGAGATCCTACATGGGTTACTGAATCAATCGGCGGTATGGGTACTGATGGTAGAACTTTAGTAACTAAGAACAGCTTCCGTACACTTAACACATTAGTTAACTTAGGGCCAGCTCCAGAACCAAACTTAACAGTTCTTTGGTCAACTTCTCTTCCAGAAGGATTTAAGAAGTTCTGTTCTAAGATCTCTATAACTACAAGTTCAATCCAATATGAAAATGATGATTTAATGAGAAACTATTGGGGAGATGACTATGGAATCGCTTGTTGTGTATCTGCAATGAGAATTGGTAAACAAATGCAATTCTTTGGTGCTAGAGCAAACCTTGCTAAAGCATTATTATACACAATCAACGGTGGTAGAGATGAAAAAACTGGGGAACAAATTGCTCCATTATTCGCTCCTATTACTTCAGAATACTTAGACTATGATGAAGTAATGGCTAAATACGATCAAATTCTTGAATGGCTAGCTGAATTATATATTAATACATTAAACGTAATTCACTACATGCATGATAAATACAACTACGAAAGATTACAAATGGCCCTTCATGACCTTGAAATCTTAAGAACAGAAGCTACTGGTATTGCTGGTCTTTCTGTAGTAGCTGATTCATTATCAGCAATCAAGTATGCTAAAGTTAAGCCAATCAGAGATGAGTCAGGTTTGGTAATTGATTATGAAATCGAGGGAGATTACCCTAAATACGGTAACAACGATGACAGAGTAGATAGCATCGCAATTCACATGGTAGAATTATTTATGAACAAAATCCGTAAGCAAAAAACTTACAGAAAAGCTGTTCCTACACTTTCTATCCTTACTATCACTTCTAACGTTGTTTATGGTAAGAAAACAGGAAGCACTCCTGATGGACGTAAAGCTGGAGTACCTTTAGCTCCTGGTGCTAACCCAATGCATGGTAGAGATACACATGGTGCTATCGCATCTATGGCTTCTGTTGCTAAATTACCTTACAAAGATGCACAAGATGGTATTTCATATACATTCTCAATTGTACCAAACGCACTTGGTAAAGATGAAGATTCTCGTGAAAACCACTTATATAGCTTACTTGATGGATACTTCCATGATGGCGGTCACCACATCAACGTTAACGTATTCGATAGAGAAACTTTACTTGATGCTATGGATCATCCTGAGAAATATCCTCAATTAACAGTTCGTGTATCAGGTTATGCTGTTAACTTCATTAAATTAACAAGAGAACAACAATTAGATGTAATTAGCCGTACTTTCCACGAAAGTAACTAATTCGTTTTATTGCAGTAACGATTTAATTTAACGGGAGGTACTGTAACAAGAAATTCAATGAAATGGATTGTTACAGCCTCCCTTTAGTAAACTAATTTCTATATCAAAAATACCTTCATTCACTGCTATCAATAAGGTATCTTTGATATGCAAATTAATCTTTGATTCTTAGGAGGATCGCACAATGACTATTGGTAAAATACATTCCATCGAAACTTGCGGCACAGTTGATGGCCCAGGAATCCGATTTGTTACTTTTCTACAAGGTTGCCCTTTACGATGTCAATATTGTCATAACCCAGATACATGGGACACAAAAAAAGGTACCGAATATACTCCAGCGGAGCTTGTTCATGAAATTATGAAATATAAATCCTATATGAAGTTTTCAGGTGGAGGAACTACTTTTACTGGTGGTGAACCATTACTCCAAGCAGACTTTGTAAAAGAATCTTTTGAATTATGTAAAAAGAATGATATCTCCACAGCATTAGATACATCTGGTTTTATCTTTAATGATAAAGTAAAAGAAGTTTTAGAATATACAGATATTGTATTATTAGATGTAAAAAACTTTGATCCTAAGGTTTACAAAACGGTTACTGGTGTAGCGCTTGATAAAACACTTGAATTCTTAAATTATATACGAGAAAAAAACATTGAGACATGGATACGTTATGTGCTAGTTCCTGGTTTAACAGATAACATGGAATCTATTACGAAGCTGGCTACCCATCTTAAGGATTATCCTAATGTTTCCCGTATTGAATTACTTCCTTTCCACAAGATGGGTGAATATAAGTGGGAAGAGCTTGGGTATACTTATGCGCTGAAAGAAACAAAGGAACCGTCTCTTGATCTTATTAATGAAGCAAAAGCTATTTTTGAAACGAGTGGAATTGACGTATATACAAATATATAAAGGTATGTACTCCATTCTAATTTAGTCATAATAATTTTAGCATCATCTTAGCATGTATTTCTAGTTAATATATATTAAAATTGATAATGAGCTTAGGATATAAGTTTAAATTTATACAGATTTATCAAAAAATACAACATTCTATTTATATATTTTGTATATAATTGACTTGTAAAATAAGCCTATTTATATTACAATTATACTAGTATAACGTAAAGGAGGATAATACTATGGCACATGTAATTAGTGATGTTTGTGTAAGCTGTGGAACTTGTGCAGCTGAATGTCCAGTAGATGCAATCTCTGAAGGAGCAAGTCAATACGATATCAATCCTGATGTATGTATCGATTGCGGTGCTTGCGAAGCTGCCTGTCCAGTAGGCGCAATTTCTCAAGCTTAAGAATATTTACACATATTCAAAAACCCCCACGATTAATCGCGGGGGTTTTTTTAGCAATAAATAGTTTTTATGTATTTATTCTGAACATTCTTTCCTTTTGAATATATTCTTCTTCTTACCTCCTTCTGCTTGAGTCGCAGCTATTTCCGCCCTTCCTCTTTGGAATGCACGAATTGTCTCATCTAATTGCTTATATCGTTCCTCCTCTCTTTGTTCTTTTTCTCTTAGTTGATAATCCAGTTCTTTTGCCATATTAAGGGACACTACTTTACCGATATTATTAGACAACTCATTCGTATTCTCACGAAGAGCATTTGTAATCAACTCACTCATAATGCTCTTAAACTGAACCATCTTATCCTCTCGATGTACCATTCCTTCATTCATTTTATTAATGCTATCTAATGATGTTTCTTCTCTCTCTATTTCCGCAGAGCAAAGCTCTGTTGTTTTCTCATTCATCTGTTCCTTTTCCTCTGATCCCTTGGCACTTTCCTCTACTTTCATATTCATGTGTTCTCCTCGTATCTCATTCAAATGAATTAAATTACTGCCGTCATTCCCAATTTGTTTTTCCATTTTATGTTTTGCTGCTTGTAATTCTTTTAGTTCTTGTCTAGTTTCTAATTCAAATACTCGTTCATTCAATTCGTTTCTTAATAGTAGCATACTCTTTGCGTCTAGTGTTTCAATTTTATGTATATTAGGCAGAATCATCTTAATTGCTCTTAACTGAAATCCCTGCTCCTTTAATATCTTTACATTCTTAAGTATCTTAACATCTTCCTCTCTATAATACCGATGCCCCATCTCATTTCTAGGTATATCAAGCCCTAGCTCTTCTTCCCAGTATCGTAATGCATGTGGTTCCACATCTATCTTCTTTGATGCATCGGATATAATATAACGAATCTCACCCATTAATAATCCTCCTCTGTTTTTTTGATAATTCGCATATATTTTGTGACATTCCAGCCACAAAGCTTGTACTACAAACTGTTATACGAGCTGGTAACCATATATTTACTATCCATCCACTAACAGTTACCATATATTTACATTATATCATAGTGTCTTGATATCGCAATATTATAATCCTAAATAAAAAAAGAAGTTATCGACAGATAACTTCCGACTTCTTGTGCAACTTCTATCGTCTGACACAATGCTTGGATTTCTTGGATTTTTCGTAATTACAACCTATTGTCTCTCTAAGTTCGCAAACTTGGTGTACTGTGATAACCATGCAAGTTTTACTGTCCCAGTAGGACCATTTCTTTGCTTACCAATAATAATCTCTGATACACCCGCATCTTCAGAATCACGGTTATAGTAATCATCACGGTAGATGAACATTACAACATCGGCATCCTGCTCGATCGCTCCAGATTCACGAAGGTCCGATAGCATAGGACGTTTATCAGGTCTTTGCTCAACTGCACGGCTTAACTGAGATAATGCAATTACTGGTGCATTGACTTCTCTTGCCAAAGCCTTTAACGAACGGGAAATCTCAGAGATTTCTTGTTGTCTTGATTCTGATTTCTTACCACCAGACATCAGCTGAAGGTAATCGATAATAATAAGCCCTAAATTATGTTCTAACTTAAATTTACGACACTTGGAACGTAACTCACCAATTGAAATACCTGGTGTATCATCAATGATTAAGTTAGAATTACCGACGGCTCTAGCACTCTCAACAAGTTTTACCCAATCGTCATCCTGTAATTCACCACTACGAATGGCCTGGGAATCCACTTTAGAGTTCATTGAGATAATACGCTTAACCAACTGGTCCTTTGACATTTCCAGAGAGAATATAGCTGTTGTAATATGGGATTTAACCGCCACATATTCAGCGATATTCAATACAAAAGCTGTCTTACCCATAGAAGGTCTAGCTGCAACTAGTATAAGGTCCGATGGTTGCAACCCTGCTGTTTTATAATCAAGGTCATAGAATCCCGTAGCAATACCAGTTACACTACCTTTGTTCTTCGCAGCGGATTCTATACTTTCTAATGACTTAATAACGATATCTTTAATACTTACAAAATCTCCAGAAGACTTATTCTGCACAACATCAAATACTTGTTTTTCTGTTTCCTCAAGAATAACTTCTAGTTTTTCACGATTTAGATAGCACTCATTGGTGATACCTTCGGTTACTTTAATCAAACGCCTTAGCGTTGCTTTTTCTCTTACGATATTCGCATAATACTTTACGTTTGCTGAAGTTGGAACAGCGGACATAAGATCTCGTATGAAGTCGATACTACTTAATTCAGAAGGTAATTCCTTCTCTTTCATCTTCTCTTGAAGTGTAATTAAGTCTACAGGCTTCCCTTCATTAAAAAGTTCAACCATAGCATCAAATAACAACCCATACTGATGCTGATAAAAGTCTTCAGATGATATAATTTCTGATGCAGTTGTTATTGCATCCTTGTCCATGATCATAGATCCGACTACGGATTGTTCCGCCTCTATACTATGTGGAGGTACTCTCTTAATTAATGACTCATCCATGACCTTCTCCTATCTAAACATATTAAGACTACCTACTGCTCAGTTACTTTTACTGTTAATTCACCTGTTACTTTTTGATGTAACTTAACTGGTACATGGAATGTTCCCATATTCTTAATAGGCTCTGCTAATTGTAATTTCTTTTTATCGATATCATATCCTAATTGTTCTTTTGCAGCAATTGATATTTCCTTAGTTGAAATAGATCCGAATGTTCTACCATCTTTTCCAAGTTTAATTTTAAGAACAACCACTTTTTCTTCTAATTCCTTTGCAAATGCTTGAGCTTGTTCAAGAATTTCCTTTGCGATTTTTTCTTCATTTGCTTTTTGAAGTTTTAAATCATTTATATTCTTGGCAGTTGCTTCTACTCCTAATTTCTTAGGTAAGATAAAGTTTCTTGCATAACCGTCGTTTACTTTAACTTTATCTCCCTTTTTACCTAAAGTTTTAACATCTTGTAATAAAATAACTTCCATTTATAATTCTCCTTCCTGTTGCATCTTCATCAATGTCTCTTTCACAAGATTAATAGCCTCATCCATTGTACTACCAATTATTTGGGCGCCCGCAATACTCATGTGACCGCCGCCGCCTATTTTCTCCATAACAACCTGGACATTCACCTCATCAATTGATCTTGCGCTTATATATATCTTTCCTTTAAATTCTGTTAATACAAAGGATGCTTTTACATTGGTAATATTCAATAATTCATTGGCTACCTTAGCCCCTATAATAGTTGGGCTCTCTACACCATGTCCAACACATTCTGTAATTGCATAATGATCAAGAAATACCTCAACATTACTAACAGACTCTGCCTGTACCTTATATTCCATCATGTCACATCGGAATGCCTTACGGATTTTCGTAACATCTGCACCGCTTCGTTTTAAGAATGCAGCTGCTTCGAAAGTACGCACACCTGTTTTGGATAAGAAATTATTCGTATCAATCATAATACCTGCATACATTGCATCTGCTTCCGTTTGTCTTAAACGTAGTCCTTCACCAATATATTGCAATATCTCTGCTACCATCTCACAGGTACTTGAAGCATAAGGCTCAATATAAGATAATACTGCATTTTCAACAGCTTCACCCGTTTGTCTATGATGGTCAAGAATAACTATAGTTTTTGTTAAAGATAGTACTTCTACACACTCTGTATAGTTTGGCCTATTTACATCAACAATAACCAATAATGTATTATTATCAACAATCTCCATTGCTTGAGAACTTGTTAGAAACATATCACTTTCATAATCAGGATTATCTAGAAAACGATCCATTAATGGTCGTACAGAAGTTGTAATCTGATTAATAATAATGTGTGCACGTTTATTAAGAGTCTTAGCGATACGATATATACCGATTGCTGCACCGAAAGAATCTACATCACCAATAGAATGCCCCATAATAACAACTTTATCTTTTGCCTCCACAAGTTCTTTAAGAGCATGGGCTTTCACTCTTGCTTTCACCCTTGTATTCTTCTCTACTTGTATGCTTTTTCCACCATAGTATAGAAGCTTCTCGCCTTCTTTGACAACTGCCTGATCTCCACCTCTACCTAATGCAAGGTCAATAGCTGCTCTGGCGTAATCATATCCAGTCATATACGTATCTGCATTCACACCAAGACCCATACTTAATGTAACAGCCATGTCGTTACCAATATTAATACCACGAACTTCTTCTAATATAGAGAACTTAGTGCTTTGAAGTTGATTTAGATATTTATATTTGAAAATAAATATATATTTATCCTTCTCAAGTTTCTTAACAATAGCATCTATATTCTGCATATACTTATTTATCTTACGATCAACAAGCGCAATTAATAATGAGCGACGAACCTCATCAATTGATTCAAGAGCCTCTTCGTAGTTATCAATGTAGAGCAAACCAATAATCATTCTTTGCTCTTGATTTTCTTTAATATAAGAATTGATTTCTGTTTCATCATACATATACAAAGCAATCAATGAATTATCTAAATTGCTCTTTTCATAATTTTCATCATACTCATCTTCGCCTTCATTAAAAGATTTTGCAATTGTTCTACGTAGAACAAGACGATAATTCCGATTTTGAAATTCTAAATGTAGGACCGTATCTTTATCAACATGAGGTAAATTGTCTTTTGTTAATTCAGGGAATATATTCATAATTGATCTTCTTGCTGCACGTTCGTTCACGATTATGTCAAGAAATTCATCATTTCCCCATAGAAGATGTCCATCTATATCTAAAATAGCATACGGAAGAGATAATTCCTTAAGTAACTGCTTTTGTACTTGTCCGTAATCAGCAGCAAACCGTACAATTTCTCCAAATATGGCAACACGTTTGGAACGATATAAAATTATTGCTACGATGATATACACTAAGACATATATCCCCATCATAATAGCAGCATGCTTATCAATAAAATATATGCTAATGTTCATTGTTATCAATAATAGTGTCAACCAGACTGGCCATCGGAAGTATGATTTGATCATCGCAGTAAGTTTACTTTTTCTATTCATCTTAACTCCCAGCTTTCCATTTTGTAACTATTTTTTTCGAAGGACATAGTCCCTAATAAGTTACTTTGCTCATTTTCTCATTATATCATTATATGAGATTTATTAAAAGCCTTTTTTAGGAATGCAATAAAAACTAACCTTTGTAGAATTATAAGGTAATTTGTTTGTACAAAAATACAAATATTAATTAATTTAGCTTGACTAACTCATCAATTTGCACTATACTGAGATTGTATTTTATATGAGGTTATGATTCACATGTTTTTGTAAGTCATTAAATTCTTGATGATTTACACAAACATGTGTTTTTAATTTTCACCTAAAATATCAAAGCGATGAGTAGCACATTCCTTTGTATTGAATTCATAATAGAGTTCGCTCATGCTACAATAATATTTATTTTAGGAGGTATCTTTCAATGAATAAAGGTACAGTTAAATGGTTCAACTCACAAAAAGGATTTGGTTTCATCACTAATGCTGAAGGTGGAGACGATGTATTCGTACATTTTTCAGGAATCGCTGGTGACGGATTCAAAACATTAGAAGAAGGTCAAGCAGTTACTTTCGATTTAGAAGAAGGCAACCGTGGAATGCAAGCAGTTAACGTTCAATAGTTTAATTGAACTTATAAGTTTTTAACTTATAAATACAAGAAAAAAGACAATTCTCATACAAACTGTGTGAGGATTGTCTTTTTTCTTGTATTTATAGTACTAAAACCATTGCGGAGACTTCATCCACAACAACCGTATCCTTATCTACTGTTGATAATACTGTTGTTCCTGCATAATCAGCATTCACATATACCTTCCATGTGCCCTTATCTAATGGTATCTTAACTTTCTTATTAGATGCATTGAAAATAACTAAGATTTCTTTTGCTTCTTCACTTTCTAGATTTCCCTTAATCTTATAAGCTACTACTTGTTCTGGAAGATCTTCAAGGAATACAAGGTGTTTGGCAATATCCGCTTCCGTTCTCATGCGTAGTGCCGGATGCTCCTTACGAAATGCAATAAGTCCACGATAATATTCATAGACAGAATAATATTTCTTCTTGTTACTCCAACGAATTGCATTTACATTATCAGAAGATATATAGCTGTTATGATCATACATACCTTCTTCTCCTTCTACAGGCTTACTACGTAAGATTTCTTCTCCAGCTTGGAACAAAGGAACACCTTGAGATGTAAGTACAATCGCCGCTGATAATTTATTCATACGAATGCGTTGTTCTTCTGTAGCATCTTTGCATGACATAGCAAGTTTATCCCATAGTGTAAAATTATCATGGACAGAGGTATAGTTAATACATTGGCCTGGGTTATGTGTCCATGCTACGAATTCTTTCACTTGAGGATGGCTTGTCGATGCTACTACACCAAATTTGATTGCTTCTTCCAACCCTTCTTTTCCACTAACAAATCCTGTATCTTCCCCTTCAAATACACTACCTTTAATTGCATCTCGCATATCATCACTAAACGCACCTACACGGTTCATCTGATATGTGTGCGCCTTCAAAGCTTGTTTCTCTTTTGGTAATACAGAGGCAGATCCCGTCCAACCTTCACCATATAGTAAGATACTAGGGTCAATCTTGTTAACAGCCTCTCTTACAGCATTCATAGTATCAATATCATGAAGTGCCATTAAGTCAAATCGGAATCCATCAATATGGTATTCTTTAGCCCAATAAACAACGGAATCCACAATAAACTTTCTAACCATAGAACGCTCCGAGGCTGTTTCATTGCCACAAGCTGAACCATCACTGAACTTTCCATTTACTACACGATGATAATATTCAGGAACCAACTTATGAAAACTAGAATCTTCATTTGCAAAGGTATGATTATATACAACATCCATAATTACACGTAATCCATTATCATGAAGTGCCTTTACCATTTGCTTGAATTCTTTAATACGAACTTCTCCATGGAAAGGGTCCGTAGAGTAAGAACCTTCTGGTAAATTATAATTCTTTGGATCATACCCCCAATTAAATTGTGGTGTGTGTAATTGTGTCTCATCTACAGTATGATAATCAAATACAGGCAATAGATGAACATGCGTTACACCAAGTTCTTTCATATGATCCAATCCTGTAGTTAACCCACTCGTGCTTACTGTACCTACTTCTGCAACACCTAAGAATTTACCCTTATTCTCAATTCCTGAATCTTGATTCATAGAAAGATCTCTTACATGAAGCTCATAGATAATAGCATCTGTATCTTCCTTAAACTCTGGCTTTATGTCTTCATTCCAGCCCTTTGGATTTGTTCGATTTAAATCAAGAATCATACCTCGTATCCCATTGGCACCCGCTGCTTTTGCATATGGATCAATCGTTTCATTCACGATATCCTTAATGGTAACTTCATATGTATAATAAACTTCATTCAAGTCTTCTTCTACAATCAATTCCCATGTCCCTGCAACCCCTTTATACATGGATATCTTCTTAATGAAGTTATCTCCAAGGCCTTCTTCATAAAGTTTAACTGCAACCTTGTCTGCCGATGGAGCCCAAACCTTAAACTGTGTATGGTTTTTGCTATAAGTCGCACCTAAATCATTCTTATCGTAGAAATATAATTCATTAAATTTCGCTGTTGAATACTCATGCTTCTGGTATTTTTTCTCCATTACCATATTTCCTTTCGATTTTCGATTTTTCGCCATTCTGTTCATAAAAACTAGTGACTTGTACTATATTATAC
>NZ_CBDLAM010000136.1:0-11020 GCF_965301125.1 Anaerosporobacter sp.
GTATATATGTAAAGTAAAAAATTCTTTTTTTGTAAATTATTTCATTTTTACTCCCGAAAGGATTTATTATGGGACTTATCGGCTCCAATTGTGCCGGAAAGACAACCACAATCAACCTCGAAGAATCATCAAGAAAACAATTATAATTAAGCTCAAATCAAAAAACAATCTCAAAATGTTGTGTCTATGACAGGGATTCCTTGTCCATCATATGACATTCAACAACTCGAGATTGTTTTATAATACTTCTATTTAATTATACTTCTAACTGTAATTGAATTTCTTCTTCTGCTTCTTGTTTGAAATCTTCAACAACTTCTGGATTAATGAGAGGCAGATCTTCTAGTGAGGTAATTCCAAAACTTCTTAAGAACTCCTCCGTAGTACCAACTAATATTGGTCTACCTGGGGCATCAAGTCGCCCAACTTCACACACTAAGTTATATTCAATAAGCCTATTAATTGCATGATCTGTCTTAACTCCACGAATTTGTTCAATTTCTAATTTCGTTATTGGCTGCTTATACGCAATTATTGATAATGTTTCAAGCAAAACATCAGTAAGAACATGTTTTTTTGGTATATGAGTTAATTTGATAATCGACTCATACATAGAAGCCTTGGTGCACATCTGATACGAATTATCTAATTCAATAATCTGAATTCCTCTATCCTCAGTATCGTACTTGTCCATCATGTTTCGAATTATTCTTCTAACTGTTGCTTCGTCATGACCAACTACTCCAGCTATTCGATCAAGCTCAACCGCTTCTCCCATTGTAAACAATATTGCTTCTATTATCGCTTCAATCTTACTTATCTCCATATTACACCGCTTATCCTTTACTCAACTTGTCCCGTATATTGTATCTGAATATCTTCAAATACATCTTCTTGATATATCTCAATCTTTCCTACTTTCATAAGCTCAAGAATTCCAAGGAAAGTAACAATAACCTCCATCTTAGACTGTGCATATTCTAGCATCTTGCGGAAACTAAAGTTCTTATGCCTTCTTGCATATTCCTCAATATCTACCATCTTATCACTTAATGTAATCTCTTCCTTTTCTATTTTACCAAAATTACTTCTTATAGGATCAATCTTATCTTCTTGTCTTTTTAAAACAGCTTCAAAAATCTCATGTAATTTTGCTAACGTCAAGTCACCCAGTATATCTTCTATATTAACCTCTTCTTTATAAGATGAGATTTCTTTCGGAATCGTTGCACCTTTGAATATTACTTTTTCTGCATCTACTTGTTTATCCTTTAATTCTGTTGAGATATACTTATACATCTTATATTCAAGTAATCGTTCTACCAGTTCTTGACGAGGATCGATTTCTTCGTTTTCTTCATTCTTCTCCTTTGGCAGAAGCATCTTTGCTTTGATATTAACAAGGGTAGCTGCCATAACTAGGAACTCACTCATTACATCGAGATCCTTCTTTTCCATTTCTTGTAAATAATCCATATACTGTTTTGTTATCTCAACAATTGGTATATCATAGATATTTACTTTGTTTTTATCAATCAAATGAAGAAGTAAATCAAGTGGGCCCTCGAACGCTTCCAACTTAACAGGTATCCCCATGTTTACACCATCTTTCTTATCTTACTTTATAGTATTACCAGTAATGTACTCATAATTAATCCACTAATTGTTGAAATTAATCCCAACAATACCGCAATTAACAATATCATCTTAATCGTATGGTCACTTTTAATAATTGAAAAATATTTGCTAGGTGAATACCCTGCAACAAGCAATCCCATATCAAACGTTGTAATTGGGATCAAATTAACTATAAACATATTAATACTGATATATGCCATAAAGTAGAAGAAATAGAAATACCATGTGGTCAATTTTTCAAGATTAACTTCTATAAAATGCATTCTTAATATTACTATATTAACCACTGCTATTAGGAAAAGTGTAATAAAACCTACAAAGCCGGATATCTTATTCGTCTCTCTGTCTTTCATCCTATACATATAAGGTTTAGAAAAACCAGAATATGTAGTAACGCACAACAACAGACCGATTGGATCCACATATCTCCACAGCTTAAATATATCCTTTACTGCTCGTTTTATTCTTTGTTCATAGTTTGGTTGCTCTTTCCACTCGGCTCGACTTCTTACGCAATATATGATCGATTTCGGTAATTCGTGAAGTATCATAATCACTATTCCCGCAACCAATGCCGCACCCACATTCAATAATGCCTCTCTCATCGCAACCTCCACGTTGATTTTTATTGTCACATATAATTATTATAGTAAGATATATGAAATTAAGCAAGCACATTTCTCCATTAGTTCCTGCCTATCCTGCGATTATTCATCTCTGTTCAAAGTGAATACCATCATCTCAGGTCGATTAAAGATACGTATCTTTAATGTATGAACGCCCAACCCCCTAGAGAGTAACATTGTTGATGAACCTTCTTCAAATCTACCACTATCAAAACGAGGGAATAGAATATATTGTGGAGATATGACTCCACCAAGGAACGGAAGACGCATAACTCCACCATGTACATGACCAGATAACACCAAATCCGCTCCCCATTGGACATAATAATCAAAGTACATTGGATTATGTGCCAATAAGATATTATATGTTTTTGGATTACATTTTCCAATGCATGTTTCGATATATTCATTCGTCATTGCCGGGCGATTGAATTTGTTATAATAATCCGATGCAATCTCCAATCCTGTAACATTGATCACTGCATCTTTTCTTTTTATTTTAATAGTCCTATTGTGAACAAAATGTATTCCATTTGCTTCTAATATATCATGATATTCTTTGTAAATCGTATCTTTTGTATCTTTTTCTTCAGCAAGACGCTGTTCGTGATTACCATTCACATAATAAATGGTAAACTCTTCACTAAGCACCTTAAGAAAGTTTAACGTTCCATAATAGTCTGCTTTTTTATGGCCGACCAACATATCACCTGCAATCATGATATAGTCAGGATGTTCATTTCTTATTCTTCTAAGTAGATCTTCATTGTTTTCCCCAAATGTATTATTGTGCAAATCAGTTAATAAAACAACTTTAGCACGATCAAATTCTACTGGTATTTTATCTGAATGTATCTCAAACTTAGATACTGTCAAATGATGAATTTCCTTATGCATTAGGAATACAAATAGGACAATGATAATACCTACCCAAATTAATTCTACCATTCCTATACCTCCTATATTTTATATCGGAATCCTAATGCTACATTATAACATGTTATTTCTTATCTGATAAGAAAAATTTTCGAACAACCTTGCCAAAATAATCACTGAATTTAGCTTTTTTTACTTGTTTTACAGCGACAATATCTATTGACCCAATTTTCTTATCATTATATGTATATATGATTTCACCTATTTTACTGCCTTCTTTAACAGGAGCAGTAATCGATTCAGCTATTGTAACTTCTTTCTTAATCTCATCAGGATTTGTATTCGATAAACATAGATAATGGAATTCTCCACCTGGCTTACCTTCAACGGTTTCTTCAATACCTTTATTTACCTGTACTGGCTCAATCACTAGGTCCTTATGATCATCAATGAATAGACTACAATTAGCAAAACCGTAATCCAGAAGTTTAGCAGCTTCTACAAATCTCTGTAATGGATTAGGATTTCCCATTACAACCGCAATCATATCCATACCATTCCTGTTTGCTGTAGCTGATAGGCAATATTTTGCTTTTCCAGTTGATCCAGTCTTAAGTCCTGTGATTCCCTTATAGGAACGAACAAGTTTATTCGTATTGGTAAGACCAAATTCACTTGTTCCCTTTTTCGTTGTATGAGTAATTGTATCCATCCAAACAGTTGAATAGGTACTAATCTCTGGATGCTTCGTAATAAGTTCTCTAGACATAAGTGCGACATCTAATGCACTTGAATAATGATCTGCTACATCAAGCCCACAAGCATTCACAAAGTGCGTATTCTTCATTCCTAAATCTTGCGCTTTTTGATTCATACGTTTAACGAATTCTTCCTCAGATCCAGCAATATATTCAGCCATAGCTACACAAGCATCATTAGCACTTGCAATACTTATACATTTGATCATATCATTTACCGTTTGTGTCTCATATGGCTCTAGATAAACTTGTGAACCACCCATTGAAGCAGCATGTTCGCTTACACTAACGGAATCCTCTAACTTAATTTTTCCAGAATCAAGTGCTTCAAAGATAAGTAAGAGTGTCATAATTTTAGTAATACTAGCTGGCTCCACTTGTTTATCCATATCCTTTGAATATAAGATTGCACCTGTTGAAGCTTCCATAAGCACAACACTATTTGAATCAAGTGTAAAACCAATGTCTGATACTGTCTGTACGTTTTGTGTGTCACTTTGCGTTACTTTTTCCTTTTGTTTATCTTCTTGCTTATCTTCTTGCTTATCTTCTTGTTTTTGTTCTGTATCATTGCTAGCAGTAGTTTCTTGTTTACTGGTGGTGGATGCACTAACAACACTAGACGTGACCATTACCACTAAGAGAAGTAGCGTAATTAACTTGTATAATCTCTTCTTACTCATTCTTACCTCTTCTAATATACGTAAGTATTACTATATTTTAAGCAGCTTATCTCAAAAATATGACAATTACTATTCGACTTTTAGTTTACAGGTAAGTTTTTTTCCATGTACTTTAGCGGTTATCACTGTAGTTCCTTTCCTCTTTGCTTTTACATTACCATATTCGTTTACGTAAGCTACCGAAGAATTACTTGATTTCCAAGTAACATTGCTTACAATACTATCTCCATAAACATGAAGTTTATACTTCTCACCAACATCAAGTGTCAATGTTTTTCTGCTAATTGCAATTACACGTACTTTACATCGAAACGTTTTCTTACCTACCTTAGCTGTAATAAATGTTACACCTGTCTTCTTAGCAAATACTTTCCCATTCAGATTTACATAAGCAATTTTAAAATCTTTTGAGCTATAATGTACTCTTTTATTAATTGCGATAACAGACAAGCGGAAAGTTTCTCCTGTTTCCATAACAAGATTATCTTTGTTCAAATGTTGTGATAGCGGCAAATGTGGCATATCAAGAAAATATAATGATGTTCTTTGGTATAAAAAGTTTACAACCAACAAAATACTAATTGCAATAACTATTATCTTCATAATCTTACGCAACATTATCACATCCTACTATATATTCTATATTTTAAATAAACCTCTTGACGATATTAACTTGACATTTTAAAATATTTATTGACTTTTGTCATTTTTATTAGAAATTATTGAAAGAAAAGGTAAATTATATGCAAATTATTATTCAACTAATCCTTCTGGTCTTAGGATTTGTACTACTTATCAAAGGTGCAGACAAATTTGTAGAAGGATCTTCTAAAATCGCAGACAAATTCCATATTCCTCAACTTGTCATCGGTTTAACGATCGTGGCATTCGGTACAAGCGCCCCAGAAGCTGCGGTTAGTATTAATGCTGCGCTTGATAAGAATGCAGATATTGCAATTAGTAATGTTTTAGGAAGTAACATATTCAATATACTAATCATCATAGGTATTACTTGCATTATCCTTCCACTTAGCATTCAAAAATCTACGTTATACTTCGAATTACCTTATGTAATTATCTCAACATTAGTACTTTTATTGCTGGGCTTAGACGGAACACTCACTCTTCTTGACGGAGCTATCCTCTGGGTAATGTTTATTATATTCTTTATCTACTTAATTCGATTATCAAAATCTGGTAAGGCGCAGGCGGACGATGTACCTGAAGCAAGCGAAAAGGATAAGATTCCGTATCTCATTCTTATAACGATACTTGGTATGGCTGCCATTATTATCGGTAGTGATTTAACAGTAGACAGTGCATCTAATATTGCTGAAATCTTTGGTATGAGTCCTCGTTTTATCGGCTTAACAATCGTTGCTTTTGGTACTTCATTACCAGAATTAATCACTTCCATCACTGCTGCTAAGAAAGGGAAAGACGACATTGCTGTTGGTAATATTGTTGGTAGTAATTTATTCAACATCTTATTCGTACTAGCAACTACTGCACTTATTACGCCTGTAAATTATGCAAGTAGTTTTATCATAGATGCAATTGTTGCAATCGCAGCTGCAGTAGTACTATTAATTTGTGTATTTCGAGACAGAAAAATCGGTAAATCCGGAGGAATACTTATGATTATAGGATATGCAGCATACTTTGCTTATCTTGTACTTCTAAGATAAGCATATTTCTTCGATTTACAGCCCTAATTAATAGATATTAATAAAAGACAGTTTTCTATGAATAGAAAACTGTCTTTTATTGTAATGTTACTATAATTTGCTAAAAATCCATTAACTTGTCCAATCAAGGTTTACTATTTGGGGTATTAGATTCCTGTGGGCTATTGGTAGTATTCGGGGTATTTGTCTCATTTCCTTTGTTTGGTCCATTTGGTGTATTATTCGAATTAGGGCTATTCGAATTGTTTGACTCATTAGGATTGTTTGAGTCATTAGGGTTGTTGGGATTATTGGGATTGTTTACTTTATTCGGATCATTAGCTACATTTGGACTGTTTGGCTCGTTTGGCTTATTAGTCTCTTCCGTATCATTTCCTTCATTCGTTTTATTGGTTTCATTTAATTCATTGGTTTCACCCATCACATCACTGCTAGTACTATCTGTTACAGATCCCACACTGTTAGTACTAGTTTTTTCTTCATTTTTTATTGATGTAGTATTCTCTTGTAATGCATTATCTTTATTATTACTTACATTACTTTGACAAGCACTTAATGTTAATACTAATAAATAGCATAGTATTATTTAGATAATTATTTTCTTTTTTCTATTAATCATCATTTTCACCTTTCTATTCTTATAATTATCAAATTAGGTGTTTGTAAAACTCCTATCTATCTCTACTGATTATATAACATTCATCACTTCATAATATTTCACTTAAGATTGACTTATCACCTGAAACCGTATACAATAGACTTCGACATATTAACGTATTATCATACGTATTTTTTTTAATTATTCATGGATTATTGGTTGGTATCACCTAATCAATTAAGATCAAACTAAATAGTTTCTAATATCTTACCATAATTCTTATGAATTTCAAATAGCAAAGGAGAATCAGAATGAGTTTTAAATTAATAAAAGAAGTTATGTCACCAGAGGAATTAAAGCAAGCTTTGCCTGTTCCTGTGGAACATGCCAAATGGAAAGCAAACCGTGATGAAATGATCAAAAATGTCTTAACAGGCGAATCAGATAAATTCCTAGTTATTATTGGTCCTTGCTCTGCAGATAATGAAGATTCTGTATGTGACTACATAAATCGACTTGCTAAAGTTCAAGATAAGGTATCTGACAAATTATTAATCGTTCCTCGTATCTACACAAACAAACCTAGAACTACAGGTGAAGGCTATAAAGGAATCGTGCATCAACCAAATCCAGAGAAAGAACCTGATCTTCAAGAAGGTCTAATGGCTATGAGAAAAATGCATCTACGTGCACTTGCTGAAACTGGACTTTCCGCTGCTGATGAGATGCTATATCCAGAAAACTGGCCATACGTTGATGACATCTTATCTTACGTAGCTGTAGGTGCCCGTTCTGTTGAAGATCAACAGCATAGACTAACAATCAGTGGTATGGATGTTGCTGCTGGTATGAAGAATCCTACAAGTGGGGACCTATCAGTAATGCTAAATTCTGTCGTTGCAGCACAATGTAGCCACACTTTCTTATACCGTGCTTACGAAGTAGAAACTTCTGGTAACCCACTTGCTCATACAATCCTTCGTGGTGCTGTTAACAAACATGGTCAATCAATTCCTAATTATCATTATGAAGACTTGATTCGTCTAGTTGATATGTATGCAGAAAGAGATTTGGTTAATCCAGCTACTATCGTTGATGCAAACCACGCAAACTCTAATAAATTATTCGATCAACAACCTCGTATCGTAAAAGAAATCCTTCACAGTCGTAAAGTTTCTAACGAAATCGCTAATCTTGTTAAAGGTGTAATGATCGAAAGTTACATCGAACCAGGTTGTCAAAAGATTTCTGATCATATCTACGGAAAATCTATCACAGATCCTTGTTTAGGTTGGAAAGAGACAGAAGAATTATTATACACTATTGCTGATCAAGTGTAATATCATATAAAGAGGCTTTTACAAAATACCAATAATTTTGTAAAAGCCTCTTCTTCTAATTTATTGCTTCATAAACCACCCGACTATGTTTCTAACTAAGGCGCTGTTAATATACGTTTCAACAATACAACCAATCCCTAAAAACAACAATAGAATCAAAAGAATAGGCAGGTATTCTCTTACCACATTCTTTTTTCCCTTAAACGAGATTTTGCCACTAAAATATAAACTCTCGCATAATTCATACCCCTTTTTAACCATTAAGATATATACTGGTATGTATATAATACATTGTGGAAATATATATGCAAAATAAAGAGTTACCCCTTTGAAGCCATAACACAATATAGAGCTTGACAATGTAAAACCTATACATATCCCCTTATATGTAATTAACAACGATAACAAAGGCATTCCAAACACCATACAGCAACTAATCCATACCATAGCAAATTCTTTTAAATGTCTAATGATTATGTACTTCATCAAACTTCCGTAATCAATATTAATTAAATTTACATTAGTACCATATTAACGATTAATAGTCTCCAAATCATTTAAATAGAATTTTTGAAATATATTGGCTGCTATAGTACCAAGTACAATTCCTATTAATAAAAGGATTGCTGCAAGACGATAAATGCCTAACCGATTTTTCAACATATTCATAGTACTCTTCATACAGATTTCCCCCTTTAACAAAATTGTACTAGTTATACTATCATATGTTGGAAGATCAGAAAAAATGATTGCTTATAGATTTCTTTTTGCTTTATAGGACATAATTGCAGCAATCGTCTTAGCATCTTCTATTGTCCCATTAAAAATCATTTCTACAAGTTCATCTATTGTATAACGCTCAACGCTAACAAATTCATCTTCATCAAGATGTTGCTTTGATGGTATCAACTGCGTTGTATAATAGATTCCTATTTTCTCATTACAAAAAGCTACTGTTGTATAGATATCAACAAGATGCTCAACATGCTCTGTACGATACCCTGTTTCTTCTTCTAATTCCCTCATAGCACAAGTCATCATATCTTCCTCTGGTTCCTTACCACCAGCTGGTATCTCTAATGAATATTTCTCTATTGCATTACGATATTGACGTACCATTAGAATCTTTCCATCTTCATCTACAGGAATAATTGCAGCAGCCCCTTTATGATTAATCAAATCCCATTCTACTATTTTCTTGTTTGGTAATTCCATAGTATCTGAATAGAAATCTACAATAGCCCCTTTATGTTTTAATTCTCTTTTAATTCTCTTATATTCACTCATAGTAAGAACCTTCTCCTTTTTAATTTGCTTGTTCATTCTATAGTATAATACCAATAAAGTCTATATGATACCATCGTATTATAATATGATGATATTATATAGACTTTTTTATCCTAAAAGCAAGTAACTGAATAATTACTTTTCAATAGAAATAAGTTTTTACGCTAAATCATTGATGAATCTTTCAATTCTATCCAATCCCTTTTGGATTTGCTCCAATGAGATTGCATAAGATAAACGAATATGGTCATCAAATCCAAAGTCTCCACATGGAATAACTGCAACATTGTAGTCTTCAATTAATATATCTGCAAGTTTCCCAACTGTTTCAACTTTTTCACCTTTATATGATTTATCTAATAATTTGCTGACATCAATAAAACTGTAAAATGCCCCTTTCGGTTCTACGCTATCAATTAATGGCATTTTGCATAAACGTTCATACATATATTGTCTACGTTTGTTGAATTCATTTTTCATAATTCCAACTGTAACTTGAGGTCCTGATAAAGCTTCTACGGTAGCTTTTTGTGCAATTGAATTCGGATTTGAAGTTTGATGACTTTGTACACTTCCCATTAATTTAGCTATTTCAGCAGAAGAACCTGTATAACCTATTCTCCAACCTGTCATAGCATAACTCTTAGCTACACCACTACATGTAATTGTTCTTTTATAGATTTCTTCACCTAAGGAACCAATACTTACATGTTCAGCCCCACCATAGATTAAGTTTTCATACATCTCATCAGATACTACATAGATATCTTTTTTCACTACAACATCAGCAATTGCTTGTAATTCTTCTCTTGAATAAACCATACCAGTTGGATTGTTTGGAGTGTTTAAGATAAGTGCTTTTGTTTTTTCCGTACATGCTTCTTCTAATTGCTTTGCTGTTAATTTGTAGTTTTGTGACTTCTCACATCTTAATATTACTGGAACTCCATCAGCTAACTTAACGATTTCAGGATAGCTTAACCAGAAAGGTGCGGGTATAATAACTTCATCTCCTGGATTTAAAATAGCAGTGAAGATATTTGTTAATGAATGTTTTCCACCATTACTAATAACAATTTGATTTGGTTGATATTGTAATTTGTTGAAATTAGCAAATTTATCACAAATTGCTTTTTTTAATTCATCAATACCAGAAGCTGGCGTATATTTAGTAAAACCATCATGGATTGCTTTGATAGCAGCATTATTAATATTCTCAGGGGTATTAAAGTCAGGTTCTCCTGCTACTAATCCTACTACATCGATACCTTGTTCCTTCAATTACTTTGCCTTAGCTGTATTTGCTAAAGTTGATGAAGGTTTTACTGCCTGCGCCTTTTTTGATAATGTTAAAGCCATATTGTGTACCTGCCCTTTCTAATAAATTTTATGAAATTCACTATTTTCTTGTGATTTCATCTATGTATTTATATTGATGTATCTTGTTGTTTTTATTGTAATATACAACGAGTAATATTGCAAGATTTTATTTGATATAATTCTTATTAAGCATGTTGATTTAATTC
>NZ_CBDLAM010000137.1:0-11012 GCF_965301125.1 Anaerosporobacter sp.
ACAACAGCCACAATCAATACAACGTGATTCTTCTGTAACTTTCATCATATCATTAAAAATATCATTTACCTCTCTACTACTTGGTTCTTTAATATCAATCTTTTTACTAGTATAAGAACGCATAAAATCCTTAATATTCAAATCTGAAAATTGCTCCTCGAAATATTTCCATCTATCTTCAAGAGACAATGTACTATTCCAAGGATTGTGGTGAGTACTTCTTGATGTAAATAAACTTCTCTTCTCAGGTTCATTAATAACTAACTTATTCATATCGTTAATTGCTAACTCTACATCAATCTCATCTATAGATTCATCCGTTCCTGTCCCCCGAATACAACCTTTCTGGCAATTTAAAATATCAACTAAAAACGGCATGTTCCCCTTAAGTTTTGCGTAATCCTTTAAAAATCTATACGCTTCTTCTTCTCCCTCGACCTGTAATACAGCAGTCTGATTGCCTAAAAAGAAATGTACACATTCTTTCAGACCACCTGGCGTTGGATATCTGGATCCTAACCCATAACTTGACTCTTCATCAGCTTCCTTAGCATTCTTATACTTATCGCCGATAGCTTCTAATAGCTTTTTGAACGTAACATTATACTTTACATATCCATTTGTATTCTTATCATTTATTTCAATACTCTTCGCAATACATGGAGATAAGAATACTAATTCTTCTGATACTCCCTTGTATTTCTTTAAATATATAGCCTCATCGAGCATAGGGCTATGTAGTGGTACTAACCTAGAAATCAACTCTGGTTGATACTTCTCGATATAGTTTACTATTGCAGGACATGGCTGTGATATCATTCCTGTTTTACCAGTTTCTTTTATGTACTTAATGTATGTCCAAGTGGTTATATCAGCTCCCTCAGACACACTATAAATATGTGATACTCCTAAAGATTTTAAGTAACCATAAATTTTTCTATACTCTTTAGGATAGTTTGCCACAAATGCAGGTGCTACAATGATTGAATACTTCTTACCTGCCTTCAAATCACGCAAGAAAGATTCCGTATCATCTTCGTAATCTCTGGCATTATGATGACAATGGTCAAAACAAGAACCACACAAGATACACATATCTGGATTTACTTCAATCTTGCCATCTTTAGCAACATTCGCAGTAACTGTTGGACAACTTCTAATACATTTGTTACATCCAATACAATTCGAATTCGTATAGATCATAATAACACTCCTTTCCGTGGTATACCTACCCCATTAATCTCTCACATAAATTATCACGCAAAAAATATGACAAATTTTGAAAAATCAATATTGTGTTCACTAAAAAAGGTGCTAATCTTATACATATATTATAGTTCAATTTGACATAAACAACAACTAAAAATACTAAAAAAACAGCCATTCGTTCATATTCAAAGAAATAAACGGATGACTATTTTATATTCTATATTATAATACTGCAGCAAGTAATTTTTTCGTATATTCATCTTTTGGTTGTAAAAAGATATCTTTTGTATCACCTTGTTCTACTATTTTTCCCTTATTCATGACAATTACGCGATCACATATTTCATGAATAACATTCATATCATGTGAGATAAATAGGTAAGTCAAATTATGCTTTTCTTTTAATTCCATAAGTAAGTTAAGAATCTGACGTTGTATCGTTACATCTAATGCTGAGACTGCTTCATCAAGAATAACAAACTTTGACTGTAGCATCAATGCTGCTGCAATACATACTCTTTGTCGTTGTCCACCACTTAATTGATATACGTAACGATTCTCAACCTCCTCAGAAAGTCCTACTTCCTTGAGTTTTTCTTTCACCAATTGTTTACGCTCTTCTTTCGTAAAACCGCCTTTAATCTTTAGTGGTTCTTCAAGAATCCACCCAATTCGTTTTGCTTGGTTTAGGCTACTATAGGGATCTTGGAATACCATCTGTGGTCTTGTTTCATCGCAAGTTATCTCCCCTTCATATAGCGTATTAAGTCCTGCAATTGCTTTTGCTAGAGTGGATTTTCCACTACCACTTTCGCCTACAATTCCTACTACTTCTCCCCTATTGATATAGAAGGAAGCTTGTTTTACAATTTGTTCTTTCTCGCCTCTGCGTAATCTTCCATTCTGATAATAGTAGATATTAACGCCCTCTACTGATAACATTTTAGATGATTTATCCTGATCCTTAGTAAGGGATTGTGCTACTAGGGTTTGTGCTACTGTTGCTTGCTTCGCTCTCTTTTTATGAATAGAAGGAACTGCATCAATTAGCTTCTTCGTATAATCTTCTTGTGGATTCTGAAAAATGTCTTTTACCAATCCTTGTTCTACAATCTTACCATCTGCCATAATTATTGTTCTTTTACACATGTTTCTTATTACTCCTAAATCATGTGAAATCAAGATAATACTTACGCCATATTCCTGATTCATCTTCTTTAATAAGGAAAGAATCTGTGCTTGTACAGATACGTCCAGCGCAGTGGTAGGCTCATCTGCTATTAATATCTTAGGTTTACAGATCATAGCCATTGCTATCATAACTCTCTGGCGCATTCCCCCAGATAATTCATGAGGATATTTATTATATAAATCTTTTGGATTATTAAGTCCTACTTTAAGCAAAACGTCTAAGGTTCTATCCATTTGCTCTTTTTTTGATAAACTTGTATGAATGCTTAACATTTCTCTGATTTGTTCACCAATTTTCATAACAGGATTCAAACTAGTCATTGGTTCTTGAAACACCATTGCTATTTCTTTTCCAAGATAAGAGCGTCTTTGTTTTTCAGCCATAGCTAGAAGGTTTTCTCCTTCCACATTAATCTCACCATTCATTATCTTAGCTGAGTCTTTTAGTAATCCCATTATTGATAATGCTGTCATAGATTTACCTGACCCAGACTCACCAACAATTCCAAGTATCTCGCCTTGATCTACTTGAAAGGATATGTCATTTACAACCATTTGCATAGGCTTCGTATCCGCAAATCCAATTGATAAATTATTTACTTCTAGTAACATCGTTTCATATCCTTTCTTTTATGGTTTGGGTGTATTATCAAAGTTTCTATACAAAACTCTTTTTACATTTTCATGGCTTCTTAGCTAACGTTCTATGACACGAAACACGCTGCACATCTAAGTACTTCTAGGTGTGTACGGCTAGTTTCGTTAAAAGGTGCGGAATCGCCTTCGATTCGGCTCCTGCCTCAGCTCAGGCTGGCTCGGCTTCCTTGCCTCGCCTTCCTAGGTTGTATAAGTACACACTAAGAAGTACTTTAGATGTTTCGCTATCGTTTCTTAGTCATAGTACGTCAGCTAAGAAGCGAGGATAGGTTATTGAGAGTTTTGATAATTTACTTTTTTGATGTACAAATACTTGGAAATTAAAGAACATATAAAGCATGGATAATAAAGTCTATTCTCTCTTAACTTCTTTCTAACGTCCTTCTTACCTTACCGTTCTTCATTTATCAAACTTATTCCTAATACTGTTATTACAATCATAACACCTGGGGCAATTGCGTACCATGGGGCGGATATTAGGTAGGCTTGTGCTTCTGATAGCATTCTTCCAAGACTAGCGTCTGGGGGTTGTACTCCAAGTCCTAGATAACTCATTCCGGCTTCTGCTAGGACTGCATTGTTAAAGCCTATGGTTATGGTGGAGAATAGGATGGATCGTATATTGGGTAGGATATGGATGAACATAATACGCATATCACTTGCTCCCATTAATTTAGCCATCTTTACATAATCCATCTCTTTTTGGACCATGTATTCACTTCGAACTACTCTTGCAAAACTCGGTATGAATACAATGCCAAGTGCCAATATAATGTTGTACTTGCCTATTCCAAAGATACTAATAATTACTAAGGTCAATAATATACTTGGAAATGATGTGATTCCATCATTTACTCGCATCACTATACTATCTAGGACACCACCATAATAACCTGTGAAGGCGCCTACTAACGTTCCTACGAATGTGCCGATTGAAACTGTTGCTAATGCTACAAAGAATGTAGTTCGGCTTCCTTCCATTACTCTACTTAAAATGTCTCGTCCAAAGTTATCTGTACCAAGCCAATGTGCAAGGCTAGGGGCTGAATTTTTTAGAGATCCGTTCATAGCATTGGGATCATATGGTGTATAGAAGATTCCTACTATTACTAACAAAAGTACGATTCCTATTAGGATAGAACCAAGAATGAAATTGAAATTTTTCGTTCTCATTCGGCACCTCCCTCTTTGCTGATTCGTGGATCAATGATTCTATATAACACATCAACAATTAGATTAATTACAACTACAATTGTAGCTATATATAATACAACTGCCTGTACAACTGCATAATCGCGACTTGATATGGCTACTACTAGTAGACGTCCAAGTCCAGGTAGATTAAATACCTGTTCTACAATAATACTTCCTGCCAAAACATCAGCAATAATCATTCCAAGGAATGTAATAACAGGTATTAAAGCATTCTTAAGAACATGCTTAACTAAGATGTCATGCTTTGAATTTCCTTTACTTTTTGCCGTTCTTACATATTCATAATGCATCTGCCTGCGAATGGAACTTCGTAAGAACTTAACTGTCATTGCAATCTTTGGAATTGCCATTGCTATCGCTGGATAAATTAGATAGGCAAAGAATTTTCCCTTGTCCTCACTAAAACTTACATACTTACCTGGGACAAACCATTTTAGACATACTCCAAAAATCAAAGTTAATATCATTCCTAAAAAGAATGGTGGAATTGCCATCATTGTCTGGGTTAATAACACCACAATTCGGTCAATGATACCGCCTTCTTTCTTAGAAGATAGAATTCCTAAAGGAATAGATATCGCTATAATAAGGATAATAGCTATCACGGCTAACCATACTGTAACGGTTAATCGACTGGATATTAATTGTCCTACTTCCATATTATATTGAGTGGATTGTCCAAAATCTCCTTGTAATACATTGCCTAACCATCTACCATAACGAATTACTATATTATCATCTAAACCTCTTTCTTGGCGCAAGGCCTGAATTGCTTCAGGAGTCGCATCCATGCCAAGAGTACTTAATACGCTATCTCCAGGGATTACTTGAAAGGCAGTAAATGTGAATATTGACACAATCAACAATGTTATAATGAGAGTAGTTATTTTTTTAATAATATATTTCACAATTTTCCGCCTTTCTTTATCCTAAAATGTTTTTTGTATAACTTTAATTATTCTGAGATATAATGTACTTTTGCCATATCCTGAACATATACTGGGTAGAATGTATAACCAGCTAACTTCTTATTTACCGCTACAAGCAAGGCTGGAGACTGAATATAAGCAGATGCAGCATCATTTGTTAGGTATGCTTGTAATTGCTTATAATACTCAACTTTTTCCTCATCAACCGTACTTGCTATTGCTTTAGCAAATGTAGCATCAAAATCAGGATTATTATAATTAATAAAATTATTTTTATGAGTAGATTCAAAACGTTCTAAAGAATCTCTTGGTGCAAGATTCGAATCCAAACCTATTATTGTAGCTTGGTAATTTCGATTTCCATATACATCACTTAACCAGCTATTCCATTCTATTAATTGAATTTTCGCTGTAATTCCAACTGCTTTCAGTTGTTCTACAATAATCTGCGCGGTATCTACATGAAATTGATAGCTAGATGGCACAGTAATTGTGAATGTTAATCCGTTAGCATATCCTGCTTCTGCTAATAACTCTTTCGCCTTTTCTACGTTATTATCATACGTTCCCGTTAAATCTGTATTATAGTACTTCGTAAATGCTGGGAACATATTCGTATCAATAATAGCACCTCTACCACCAGCAACCATATCAAGAATTCCTTGACGATCAAGGGCATAACAGATTGCTTGTCTTACTTTGATATCGTTGAATGGTTCTGCATCATTGTTAAGGAATAATGCCTGAACAAGATTCATATTACCTTCTTCAATACGATACGTATCTGGTAATTGTGTTGCTTGATCATCTGTTAAGTAAGGGAAAATATCAATTGATCCAGCCATTAATTCCATAAATGCGGAATCTGTATTTGCTGAAATCTTGAATGTTACTTTGTCAAGATATGCTTTATCTCCCCAATAATCTTCATTCTTAGCAATTACAAAACTCTCTAGTGGTGCGTAAGATACGAATTTGAATGGTCCTGTTCCCATCGGTTCCTTATCTAACTTGTCGTAATTAGCTGGTACGATAGCACTCGTTAGATATGGAAGTAATTCCGTATCAGCACTCTTTAACGCTAATTCAATTGTCTGGTCATCAACAATATTTACTTCCTTAACATTAGAAAGCGCCGATTCCACTTTAACAGACGAATCCGTCTCCTTAAGCAAACCAGCGCAACGTTCTATAGAATATTTAACATCCTCTGCTGTTACAGCTTCACCATTATGGAATTTCACTCCATCACGAAGGGTAAATGTATATATCTTACCATCTTCAGAAATTTGGTATTCGCTTGCAACAGCTGGAACTAAATCACCATTTTCATTAGGTTTTACTAAACCTTCATACACATTGAATAATACTTCATTAGTTCCTGCCGCAACTGCTTTGTGTGGGTCAAGACTATCTAGATCCTGTGTTATTCCTACTACAATAGAGCCGCCATAGATTGCATCTTTATCTGATGTTTCACTATCGCTTTGCTCATTAGAAGAAGTATCATCTGTAGTCGGCATTTTGTTGGTATTCTTATCTGACTTATCGCCTTTACATCCTGAAAGTGCAATAGTAAGTACAAGAACAGCTAACATTAATACATACTTTGAAAAATATTTATCTTTCACTTTGGCCTCCTCATCTGTCTTTGACAGACTTATCGATAATATTCCTCTCATTATTTGATTGTCGATATTATAATATATTTTTTTACTTGATTAATCAAGTAAAAAAGTGGAATTACTTAAAAAAATGCAATTGTTTTACAACTTCTCATTGTACTTCATTACATACCCTATCAATAATTGTGCAGACACTAAAACTGCTCTCTCATCTATATTAAAGCATTCATGATGATTTGGATATGCTCTACCAAGCTCTTCATTTCCTGCTCCAACGAACGCAAATGCTCCAGGGATGTGTTGTTGATAAATGGAGAAATCTTCTCCTAACATCATCTTAGGAACAGAGATAATATCTTCTGGAGCAAACAATTCTTTCGCCGCTTCAAGAGCTGTCATAGTCACTCTCTTATCATTCATAACAACTGGATGTAAGGACTTCATATATTCTACATGAGCAATTGCATTATAGGTTTCCGCAGTATTAGTCGCAATTCGCTTTACTGATTGCTCAATGTGTCTACAATCCTGCGTGGAGAATGTTCTCGCAGTCCCTTCTATAAAAGCTTCGCCTGATATTACATTATGCTGTGTTCCTGAAACTAAATGCCCTACAGTTACGACAGCACTGCTAATAGGGTCGAATTCTCTGCTAATAATTGTTTGTAAGTTCATAACTGTAGCTGCTCCCGCTATAGTTGCATCCACACATTGCTGTGGCTTACCTGCATGTCCGGATTTTCCTATTATTCGTATCCGGAATATATCAGAAGCTGCCATTCTTGGCCCTTCTTCTATAGATATTTTACCACAAGGAATATCTCCAAATACATGCAAGCCAAAAATTTCTTCAACATCATCTAGATGTCCACCATCACAAATAGCCTTTGCACCAAGACAATTTTCTTCAGAAGGTTGGAAGATTAATTTGACAGTGCATTTTAGTTCCTCTTCGTGTTTTTTTAATATAGAAGCAGCACCTAACATAGCTGCCATATGTGCGTCATGCCCGCAAGCATGCATCAGTCCATCAACTTCGGACTTATATGTAACCTCATTTTTTTCTTGAATGCGTAGTGCATCCATATCAGAACGTAAAGCAATTACTTTCGGCCCATGGCCTATGAAGCCAATCACTCCAGTTCCAGCCGCTGTCACGAAGGGAATCTCCATGACAGCTAGCTCTTCTTTAATTCGTTTTGAAGTTTCAAACTCCTGCATACCAAGTTCAGGATGTTTGTGAAAATGTTTTCTTAGACGGATAATATAATTACTTATTATATCAACTTCCTTCTTTATCTCCATTTCTCCAACTCCTCTTTGTTATAAACAGGTGCAAAATCATCACTATCTGTACAGAAGAATCCACCATTTGTTTGAATCATTGATAGGAACCAATTTGCAGCCTTTGATTTGTGTGCTTCATCCATTGTAACTTCATAAATTGCTTTAATCCCATGTTCCTTAACAAATTCCATATCACTATCTGAATCAAAAGATTCTATTTCACACTCTTGAAAATCAATACTCTTTGATTCATCGAATTCAATTGAAGCAATTCCAAGTTCTGGCCAAACTTGAATCTCCATTCCCTTTTCTTCAACCACCGGGGCAACAATTTGTTTACATGTATATTCTTCCGTTGCCATATAAAATAGATTCATAATCACTGGTTTCTTAACAGCGACAACCTTAGCATTCGTTTTGCTTCCTTTATTCGCCTTCTTTGCTCCAGTACTCTTACTTTTTACTTTTGACGTATTCTTACCAACACCTGCTTCCTTTGAAATATAGCGATCCCAATCTGTTAATGGTTTTCCCTTTGATGTCTTTGCGTTCGCCTGTGATGTCTTTCCATTTCCTTGTGATGTCTTTCCGTTTCCTCGTGTTGTCTTTCCGTTTCCTTGTGTTGCCTTTCCGTTTCCTTGTGTTGGGTTTTTACCTTTGTTTGCGAATTGCTTCATAATATGAGTATAACTCCTCTCTTCTTGCTCTCTCTTTGTTAAGATTAAATATAGCACATTTCTCATCCCTTGCATAGGCATGGCTTTATTTATCAATGAGAAATCACCTTATATTCCAGTGCTATTTCTTTCTTAACACTTTCACAATCTTGTTTTTGCCTACTCCTAGTATAAAGGATTCTGCTTTCGGATTCACGGTAAGTCCTGAGAATTTTTCTCCATCTATCTTTATAGCATTCTGTGTTATTAGTCTTCGTGCCTCACTCTTACTTCCAGCAAATGCAACATTACATATTAATGCTGGTAAATCAATTTCTCCATCTTCCTTAAGTTCTTGGCTCCCAGGTATCTGATTCATTACATATTCCCTTATATTATCCAGTACTTCTTTTTGTTGGTACATCATTTCAAAATGTTTCTCAGCCTTTTCTGCCTTATCAATACCATGATACAAACTTGTTATTTCACACGCTAAACTCATCTTAATATCTCTAGGATTTACTTCTCCATATTCTAGCTCACTTCTGTAACCTTCTATCTCATCGGGATGAATATCCGTAACCAATTCAAAATAACGAATAATTAGATTATCTGGAATTGTCATAACCTTACGATACATCACATCTGGGTCTTCATCAATTCCAATGTAATTCCCAAGACTCTTGCTCATCTTTTGAACACCGTCTGTTCCTTCAAGAATCGGAACAAACATCGCGATCTGACTCTCTAGCCCATAATCCTTCTGCAATGCCCTTCCCATTAAGATATTAAAGGTCTGTTCGGTACCTCCGAGTTCAATATCGGCACCAATATGAACAGAATCGTATGCCTGCATAAGCGGGTAAAAGAATTCATGTAACCCGATTGCCTGCTGATTTTTATAACGATTGGAAAAATCATCTCTCTCTAGAATTCTTGCTACCGTAACTTTACCTGCTAACGAGATTACATCTTCGAAATTCAGCTTCTTAAGCCATTCACTATTAAATCGAATCTCTGTCTTCTCGGGATCAAGAACCTTCATAATCTGTTTTGCATAGGTCGTTGCATTAATCAGAACTTCTTCCTCAGTCATTTGGTTTCTAACCTTACTTCTTCCCGTTGGATCACCAATTCTTCCTGTAAAATCACCAATAATGATAACAACACGATGCCCTAGGTCCTGTAATTGTTTCATCTTACGCAGTACAACTGTATGCCCAAGATGAATATCTGGCGCAGAAGGGTCTAATCCTAACTTAACCACAAGTGGCTTTTGCTCCTCATAGCTTCTCTTTAACTTATTAAGTAACTCCTCTTCGTTAATAATTTCTAATAGCCCCTTCTTAATAATCTTGAGTTGTTCTTCTGGTTCTTTGTTAATTAATTTGTTTGTCATAGAAATCTCCCTTTCCAAGACATTGCATCAAGAGTTTTGAGCTGAACTTTTGACACCCGAGCCTAGTAAATAAAAAAGCTCCCGTCCTTTGCATATATATACACAAAGGACGAGAGCATCTATTCTCACGTGTTACCACCTTTATTCACCATAGTATTGCTACTTTGGCCTCATCAGGTACGCCATCTCATCTACTAATTTCGAATCATGGATTATACCTTATCAATATAACGGTTGCACCCGTCACAGCCTACTACATACATTGTATGATTCAGTGTGAAACTCCGAGATGTATTTCAAGATCTTCTTTTTGCACCTCTCATCAACCGGTAACTTTCTGTTAAAAGAATGATTCTCTACTTCTTCTCTTCAATGTCTTTATCAAAATATAATAAGTAATTTTTTACTTGTTGCAAACCATATTATACTTCTTCTTTCAATATGTCAACCCTTAATTCACATAAAACTCCTACAAAAACCCCATATTATAATTCTAATTTACCGGTTAGGGTACCAAAAAATTGTACTCGTGTATCTATAAAGTATACCCGCAAAACTCTTAATACCGTAAATTTGCTTCTTAGCTGACGTACTATGACTAAGAAACGATAGCGAAGCATCTATAGTACTTCTTAGTGTGTACTTAAGTAACCTAGGAAGGCGAGACAAGGATGCCGAGCCAGCCGTGCGATGTAGAAGATTATTAGTTTTAGATTACCTTTGTGTCATCGCACTAGGGAGGTAGGATGCCGAATCGAAGGCGATTCCGTACCATTTTGACGCTGTCATTGTACACACTTAGAAGTACTTAGATGTGTAGCGTGTTTCGTGTCATAGTACGTAA
>NZ_CBDLAM010000138.1:0-10872 GCF_965301125.1 Anaerosporobacter sp.
TATTAACAATATTATGCAGTGTCTTTTTTAATGTATATTTTATTATGATTGATTATACTTCGAAAAAATATAGTGCTTACAATTTATCTGTTTATCAGTTTATAACCTGTGCTCTTTTATCGTTAATCTTTACGACTAGTATAGAAGGCACAAATGTGATAGCAATCAGTCAATTTTTACTTGATAAAGTGGTATTGTATAGAGTAATATATTTGGCTATTATGTCAACTATGTTGTGTTACTTAATTTTGCAAGTTTGTCAGAAATATACGGATATAAAATATGTAACAATATTGTTAGCCTTAGAAGCGGTGTTTGGAATGGTTTTCGAAGTATTGTTTTATAACACTGCTATTACTGTAAAGCTTATTAGTGGCTGCATTTTGATTTTTGTTTCAATTATAGTAAGTGAATATAAATTTAAACCTCGTAATTAAACACTATATCTTAAATTCTAACCCTGTTTCTAGGGAAAAATCCATGATAGAAAGCGGAATCTAAAAACCTATAGTGAATACATAAAGGTTTTTAGAAAAAGTTAAGAAACTAATTGAAGAGTTTATATGTAAATCAAAGACGCGTATGCTATAATATAACTTATGAGAAGCAGAGAAGCTATTTCTAGGTCTTACACGAAGTACAAGACTGTAGCTCCGATAGGAGTCTAGCTATTAGAAAGATGAAAAAGAGGGTGGAAAGATGAAGTTGCGCCAGAGAATCGCAATTGCCTTCATAACAATTATATCACTTCCTATTATCATGGTTGCTGCAGTTGGTGGTGTGATTATTAATAATCAAATCATATCTATTCAGCAAACATATGATGTGGATTCTAATACAATTCAAGTAATAACTAATCCTATACAGTTACTAAATCGAGTAACAAGAGGCGTATATAATGAAATTAAGTTATGTGCGTTGAAACAACCACAGAAATTAGAGGACATGGATTATATTAGGGATTTAAATTCTGAATTAGTAGGTAAGTATTCCTTTATCGTACTACGAAAAGGAGATAAGATTGAATATGCGGGTGATAGAGTTAAATTAAACCGTATTAGTGAGGAACTACCCAAATTCGCGGATTATACCATTAGTACAGATGGAGGGATCTATCTCGGAGGAGATTATCCTTGTCTAGTTAAACAACAAGACTTCTATTACCAAGATGGAACAGAGGGTTCAATCTTTGTAGTAACGGATGTAAATAAGCTAATACCACAGCTGGAATCCTCAATCATTCAGTGCTCAGTTGCATTCATACTAATCATTTTCTTCACAGCAATTATACTTACTTTTTGGATTTACCGTAGTGTACTTAGACCTTTACGGACATTACAGATTGCAACGAATAGGATTAAATGTGGTGATCTAGATTTTACTGTAAAGGCAGAGAAGGATGATGAAATTGGTGCGCTGTGTGAAGATTTTGAAGATATGAGACGTAGAATAAAGGAACTAATTGAGGTTCGTATGCAGTATGAAAGAGATACGAAAGAATTAATTAGTAACATCTCTCATGATTTAAAGACTCCGTTAACAGCTATTAAAGGATATGCGGAAGGAATCATGGATGGAGTAGCAGATACACCAGAAAAGCAGGATAAATATCTGAAGACAATCTACACAAAGGCAGTAGACATGACATCATTAGTAGACGAGTTATCATTCTATTCTAAGATTGACTGCAATACAATTCCATATAACTTTGCAAAAATCTATGTAGATCAATATTTTACAGATTGTATAGAAGAGTTAGGCTTAGACCTTGAAGTTAAGAATATTGATGTGGCATATTTTAATTACGCAGATGATAATGTAAGGGTAATTGCAGATCCAGAACAGTTAAAGCGTGTAGTGAACAATATTATTGGAAATTCTGTTAAATATATTGATAAGAAAAAAGGAATTATCAATGTTCGAATAAATGATATTGGTAGCTATGTTCGCATTGAAATAGAGGATAATGGAAAAGGTATTGCAGAAAAAGATATATCGTATATCTTTGACCGTTTCTATCGTACCGATGGATCAAGAAATTCTTCAAAAGGCGGTACGGGCCTTGGGCTTGCTATTGCCAAAAAGATTATTGAAGAACATGGTGGAAGTATATGGGCTAGTAGTAAAGAGTTTGTTGGAACAACAATTTACTTTACATTGAAGAAAGTTGAAGAGAGTGAGAAAGCACTTGAGAATTTACCTGAAGTAGGTGACAACTCAAAATCAAAAAGTCGTAGAGTAGGCGAAGGAAAATATAGATTTTTCTTCTTACCAGCAAAGGATAAAACAAGCACAGAGCAGAATGGATCAAGTAAAGTCGAAAGTGATAAACCTGATCAAGAGGGACATTCACAGAAAGAGAAATCAAAGAAATCGGATAATAAGAACGATATCGGAGGGATTAAGGAATGAGTAAAATACTAATTATTGAAGATGAACTTGCAATTGCAGAATTAGAGAAAGATTATCTAGAATTAAGTGGATTTTCAGTTGATATAGAATCATCTGGAGACACAGGTGCCAAGAGAGCTCTTGCGGAGGATTATGATTTAATTATATTGGATCTTATGTTGCCAAATATGGATGGATTTGAAATCTGTAAAAAGATAAGAGAAGAAAAGAATATTCCTGTAATCATGGTTTCTGCTAAAAAAGATGATATTGATAAGATTCGTGGACTTGGGCTTGGTGCGGATGACTATATGACAAAACCTTTTAGTCCAAGTGAATTAGTGGCAAGAGTCAAAGCCCATATGGCAAGATATGAAAGACTAATTGGATCGGGTATGAAGGAAAACGAAGTAATCCAGATTCGTGGTATTAAGATCGATAAAACGGCTAGACGTGTATATGTGAATGGAGAAGAAAAAATCTTCACAACAAAAGAATTTGATTTGTTAACATTCCTTGCACAAAATCCGAATCATGTATTCACAAAAGAAGAATTATTCCAAGAAATCTGGGACATGGAGTCTATTGGGGATATAGCAACAGTAACGGTGCATATCAAGAAAATACGTGAGAAGATTGAATTAAATACTTCAAAACCTCAATATATTGAGACAATTTGGGGTGTTGGATATCGATTTAAAGTGTAAGGAGATCTAATGAAAATACCTATTATATATGAAGATTCCCATGTTCTTGTATGTGAAAAACCGGTTGGTATGTTGGTACAAAGTGACCGTTCTATGGACGTTGACATGGTGAATGAACTTAAGAATTATTTATATGAGAAACAAACGGAGAAAAAGGAACCCTATCTAGGACTCATTCATCGCCTGGATAGACCGGTGGGGGGTGTTTTAGTATTTGCTAAAACACCGGTTGCTGCAAAATCTTTAAGTAGCCAAGTTTCTGGAGAACAAGGTGGTAAGAATCCGCTTCCAAAGATGGAAAAGAAGTATTATGCTGTCATAGATAAGGACTTATCCCATAAACTAGGCAATGAAGCAGAAGAACTTGTGGATTATCTAGTAAAAGATGCAAGAACGAATACCTCAAAGATCACAGGTGCAAACGATAAGAACGGTAAGAAAGCAATACTATCGTATCAAGTTCTATCAACTGCTAAGGATGAGCAGGGGCACCCAGTATCATTAGTAGAGGTGACACTTAAGACAGGCAGACATCATCAGATTCGAGTACAGATGGCTGGAAACCAGATGCCATTATGGGGAGATACGAAATACAATGATTCTTTCATACGGAGGCAGAAACAAAATTCAGACATGAGATGGGCAAATATAGGTTTGTACTCTCATTCGCTAACATTTAGCCATCCAATATCAAAGAAGAGAATGCAGTTTAATGCTAATCCTAAAGAAGGTATCTTTAAGCAATTTTAAACGCATATGACTCTAATCTAAATAGTAAGCTAGCCGGTTTAAAGAATAACTCCCTATGTACTGTGCATATTTCATACAAAATTGCAGACACTATATGTATAAGTATAGCGAAACAAGGTATGATGATAAGCAACAGAGGTGTTATTGTGGAAAAAGATTGGAATCGTACTAAAGTTAAGACAGTGTTATTAATAATAGGAACAACCATAGCGGTATATCTTTTTTTTCGTTACGCCTTGCTCATGTTTGTTCCTTTTATATTGGCTTATTTTTTTACAAAGCTGTTGCGCCCCATTGTTAACCTCTTATATAAGAAAATTAAGATGTTGAAGATGATTAGTACCACAATCGTATTGATTTTGTTAGTTGGGATTATTGGTACTGGTTTGTTTTTCTTAGGTAAGAGACTAATTGAGCAGATTAGTAGCCTTGTAACAAACTTTCCGATATATAGAGAAGTGGTTCTGAGCGGATTACAGAAGATGTGCGGTTCCTGTGACAAGCTATTTGATTTGGATAAAGGACAGGCGTATCAATTTATCTATAGTAATGGAGAAAAAATATTCATAGGATTACAAGAGAAGATGGTTCCGGCCATTACTCAACGTTCATTAGGGATTGTGACCTTAATAATAACTATAGTTGCCAAAATCATGATTGTATTTATTGGAGTACTAATGATGATGAAAGACTATGACGAATATAAAGGGCTTTATGAACGGTCACGTTTTTATGAAGATATTCATAAAGTAACTGGTAAGTTATCGGAAGCAGGAATTGCATATTTGAAGACACAAGCGGTCATAATGATGATTACGGCAACTATTATGACATGTGGATTACTTTTGATTAAAAATAAATATGCGCTATTAATTGGTATTCTCATATCATTTTTGGATGCGTTTCCAGCACTCGGCTGTGGACTTGTGTTGATACCATGGTCTATAATAGAGTTGTTGTCAAAAGATATTCTACACGCTGCAGTAATTATTACAATTTATCTTATCTGTGAGCTAATGAGACAATTTTTAGAACCTAAATTACTAGGGGATAGGATTGGTATCAAACCAATCTTTATGTTGATGGCAATGGTAATTGGTGTCGAGTTATTTGGGATTCTTGGTTTTTTGTTAGGTCCATTAGGTCTTGTTATTATCTCGGCGGTTGTAAAGGCGTATAGCTAATGCTATAGAAAATACGAAATGCCATAAATTTTGTATATGAACCCTTGACAAGTAGAAAACTTTGAATTATACTCATCTAGTGTGCATTTTACTAGTATAGTATATTTGCATCGCTAAAGCTGATAAAAACAGCAACCACAGAAAAAACATCATTACCGCAGGAGGTGAAAGGAATGCCAACTTTTAATCAATTGGTAAGAAAAGGAAGACAAACTGTAGAGAAGAAATCAACTTCTCCAGCACTTCAAAAAGGTTTCAACTCATTAAACAAGAAAACTACTAACACATCATCACCACAAAAGAGAGGTGTGTGTACAGCAGTTAGAACAGCAACTCCTAAAAAGCCTAACTCAGCGCTTAGAAAGATTGCCAGAGTTCGTTTATCTAACGGAATCGAAGTAACTAGTTATATCCCAGGTGAAGGCCACAACTTACAAGAGCATAGTGTTGTTCTTATCAGAGGTGGTAGAGTAAAAGATTTACCAGGTACTAGATACCATATCGTTAGAGGTACACTTGATACTGCAGGTGTAGCTAAGAGACGCCAAGCTCGTTCAAAATATGGAGCTAAGAGACCAAAAGACGCTAAATAAGAATCATAAGTAACCACATTATCGCAATTTTCTGATTTAAGAGGTGCCGGGTTAATGAGTTTATTCCTGTAGGTTGCAGGTGACTATATATTAAGCTGGTTACGAACACAGAAAAACAATTGCAGTGAAATTGTAATTGCCACAATATGTGAGTACCGATGAATTAACAAGTGTATTGCCAGGTAACTGACAAACACGTATTAAGGAGGGAAGCACCGTGCCACGTAAAGGACATATTCAAAAAAGAGATGTATTAGCAGATCCATTATACAATAATAAGGTTGTAACAAAGCTTATCAATAACATTATGTTAGATGGTAAGAAGGGTGTTGCACAAAAGATCGTATACGGAGCTTTTAACCGAGTAGCAGAAAAAACTGGAAAAGATGCTGTTGAAGTATTCGAAGAAGCTATGAACAACATTATGCCAGTGCTTGAAGTTAAAGCTAGACGTATCGGTGGAGCAACTTACCAAGTACCAATCGAAGTTAGACCAGATAGAAGACAAGCGTTAGCTCTTCGTTGGATTACATTGTATTCTCGTAACAGAGGAGAAAAAACAATGGAAGAAAGATTAGCAAACGAAATTCTTGATGCAGCTAACAATACTGGTGCATCTGTTAAGAAAAAAGAAGATATGCACAAAATGGCAGAAGCAAACAAAGCGTTTGCTCACTACAGATGGTAAGATTCGCTGCGTAGTTGCAGAGATTCTATATCAACTATACAAGCCAATAACATGGAAGATAACCTCTTATGTAACCTTGGTTATATAAGAGGTTGTATAAAAATAAGAAACCACGCAGTCGTGGTGATCGAAAAGGAGTAACAATCACTGTTATTTTTTTTGACTTTACAGAATGTTATTCCGAAGGTTACAGTTGACCAAGCGAAGCAGATACACTCCGTATCTTCTTTGCTATCTTGCATATTTGAAGAAAATTGCAAGAGAAACACTGACTATTTTAAGGAGGAAAATCCCTTGGCTGGAAGAGAATATCCGTTAGAGAGAACCAGAAATATTGGTATCATGGCTCATATCGATGCAGGTAAAACTACATTAACTGAGCGTATCCTTTATTATACTGGTGTAAACTATAAAATCGGTGATACTCATGAAGGTACTGCTACTATGGACTGGATGGAGCAGGAACAAGAAAGAGGTATCACTATCACTTCAGCGGCAACTACTTGTCACTGGACTTTACAAGAAAAGACTAATGTAAAACCAGGTGCTGAAGAACACCGTATCAATATCATCGATACTCCAGGACACGTTGACTTCACTGTAGAAGTTGAGCGTTCATTACGTGTACTTGATGGTGCTGTTGGTGTATTCTGTGCTAAAGGTGGTGTAGAACCACAATCTGAAAATGTATGGCGTCAAGCAGACACATACAACGTACCTAGAATGGCATTCATCAATAAGATGGATATCTTAGGTGCAAACTTCTTTGGAGCGGTTGACCAAATCAAAACTAGACTTGGTAAAAACGCTATTATTCTTCAATTACCTATTGGTAAAGAAGATGACTTCCAAGGTATCATTGACTTATTTGAAATGCAAGCTTACATCTACAATGATGATAAGGGCGAAGATATTACAGTAACTGATATCCCAGAAGATATGAAAGATGATGCTGAATTATATAGAAGTGAATTAGTTGAGAAAATCTGCGAATTAGATGATGATTTAATGATGGCTTACCTTGAAGGTGAAGAACCAACTAATGAACAATTAAAAGCAGCTCTTAGAAAAGGTACTTGTGAATGTACTGCAATTCCTGTATGCTGTGGTTCAGCTTACAGAAACAAAGGTGTTCAAAAATTACTTGATGCAATTCTTGAATACATGCCAGCTCCAACTGATATTGAATCAATCAAAGGTGTTGATGATGAAGGTAATGAAGTTGTTAGACATTCATCTGATGAAGAACCTTTCTCAGCATTAGCATTCAAGATCATGGCTGACCCATTCGTAGGTAAGTTAGCATTCTTCAGAGTTTACTCTGGTTCTATGAACTCAGGTTCATATGTATTAAATGCTACTAAGAATAAAAAAGAACGTGTAGGTCGTATCCTACAAATGCACGCTAACAAGAGAGAAGAACTTGATAAAGTTTACGCTGGTGATATCGCAGCAGCTGTTGGTTTTAAATTCACAACTACTGGTGATACTATCTGTGATGAACAACATCCAGTTATTCTTGAGTCTATGGAATTCCCAGAACCAGTTATCGAATTAGCTATCGAGCCTAAGACAAAAGCTGGTCAAGGTAAGATGGGTGAAGCTTTAGCAAAACTTGCTGAAGAAGATCCAACATTCCGTGCTCACACTGACCAAGAAACTGGTCAAACAATCATCGCTGGTATGGGTGAGCTTCACCTTGAAATCATCGTAGATAGACTTCTTCGTGAATTCAAAGTTGAAGCAAATGTAGGTGCTCCTCAAGTTGCTTACAAAGAAACATTCACTAAACCAGTTGAAGTTGATAGCAAATATGCTAAACAATCTGGTGGTCGTGGACAATACGGTCACTGTAAAGTTAAATTTGAGCCAATGGATCCAAACGGTGAAGAAACATTCAAATTCGATTCAACAGTTGTTGGTGGTGCTATTCCTAAAGAATACATTCCTGCAGTTGGTGAAGGTATTGAAGAAGCAGCTCAAGCTGGTATCATTGCTGGATTCCCAGTACTTGGTGTTCACGCTACAGTATATGATGGTTCTTACCATGAAGTCGATTCAAGTGAAATGGCATTCCACATCGCTGGTTCTATGGCATTCAAAGATGCTATGAACAAAGGTGGAGCAGTATTACTTGAGCCAATCATGAAAGTTGAAGTTACTATGCCAGAAGAATACATGGGCGATGTAATTGGTGATATCAATTCACGTCGTGGACGTATCGAAGGTATGGAAGACATCGGTGGAGGTAAGATGGTTAAAGGTTATGTTCCACTTGCTGAGATGTTCGGTTATTCAACTGACCTTCGTTCTAAGACTCAAGGACGTGGTAACTACTCTATGTTCTTTGAAAAATATGAACAAGTTCCAAAATCAGTTCAAGAAAAAGTTATTGCTGCTAAGAGTAAATAATTTACAGTAAAAACTGTATTTACACAAAATTTTTCTTGAAAATATCGCTAATATGAAATATAATGGGTGATATGAGGCAATAATCTTCAATGGGTTATACATTCGTAAGAAGATTATAACAGAGCCAGGTTACCTGGCTCACTATAGAGAATTCAGTATTGCAGCCCAAAGGGCGCATATAAAAGGAGGACACTTTAAAATGGCTAAAGCTAAGTTTGAAAGAACGAAACCACATTGTAATATTGGTACTATCGGTCACGTTGACCATGGTAAAACTACTTTAACAGCTGCTATCACTAAAACTCTTTCTGAAAGAGTTGCTGGTAACGCTGCTGTAGATTTCGAAAATATCGATAAAGCACCAGAAGAAAGAGAAAGAGGTATCACTATCTCTACTGCTCACGTTGAATATGAAACTGAAAAGAGACACTACGCTCACGTTGACTGTCCAGGACATGCCGATTACGTTAAGAACATGATCACTGGTGCAGCTCAAATGGATGGTGCTATCCTTGTAGTTGCTGCAACTGACGGTGTTATGGCTCAAACTAAAGAGCACATCTTATTATCTCGTCAGGTAGGTGTTCCTTACATCGTTGTATTCATGAACAAATGTGACATGGTTGACGATGAAGAATTACTTGAATTAGTAGAAATGGAAATCACTGAGCAATTAGCTGAGTATGATTTCAATGACTGCCCAATCATCAAAGGATCTGCTTTAAAAGCTCTTGAAGATCCAAACGGTCCTTGGGGAGATAAAATCATGGAATTAATGGACGCTGTAGATGCTCATATTCCAGATCCTCAACGTGCTACAGATCAAGCATTCTTAATGCCAATCGAAGACGTATTCTCAATCACTGGACGTGGTACTGTTGCTACAGGCCGTGTTGAACGTGGTGTACTTCATGTAAATGAAGAAGTTGAAATCGTTGGTATCAAAGAAGAATCTCGTAAAGTAGTTGTAACTGGTATCGAAATGTTCCGTAAACTTCTTGATGAAGCTCAAGCTGGTGATAACATCGGTGCACTTCTTCGTGGTGTTCAAAGAACAGAAATCGAAAGAGGACAAGTTCTTGTTAAACCAGGTTCAATCAAATGCCATAACAAATTCACTGCTCAAGTTTACGTTTTAACTAAAGATGAAGGTGGACGTCATACACCATTCTTCAACAACTACAGACCACAATTCTACTTCAGAACAACTGACGTAACTGGTGTTATCGAGTTACCAGCTGGTGTTGAAATGTGTATGCCTGGTGATAACGTAGAAATTACAGTTGAATTAATTCACCCAATCGCTATGGAACAAGGTTTATCATTCGCTATCCGTGAAGGTGGACGTACTGTAGGTTCTGGTAAAGTTGCTACTGTAATCGAATAATTAATCGAATAGATTGATCATATTAAAACACCCCTTATTTATAAGGGGTGTTTTGTTGTTTTACTGTGTTATTGTAGAATTATGATATTAATTCAATTATAGGAGGAAAAGGATATTCTATGGGGTCACAAGAAAAGGTATATAAGAATGCCGTAGAGATAGCGAAGGTATTATGTGAACAGAAACTACATTATGGCGATATTGCCATTGATTGTACGATGGGGAATGGAAATGATACTGCATTTTTATGTGAATTAGTTGGTGATAGTGGTAAAGTGTATGCTTTTGATATTCAAGAAACTGCAATTGAAAATACCCGTAGACTTCTGAGTGATTATAATTTATTGGAGAGGGCAGAACTTATTTTAGATGGACATCAAAATGTTGATAAATATGTTACTAGTAAAGTAAAATTTGTAATATTTAATTTAGGCTATCTTCCAAAAGTAGATCACAGGGTAGTAACGAAAACAGAAACGACTTTACCAGCTATTGAAAAGTGTTTGAACTTATTACAAAAAAATGGAGTAATAATACTTGTGTTATATCCTGGACATGAAAGTGGAACAGAAGAAAAGAAGAATATAGTGGAGTATGTAAGTAATTTATCACAGAAAGAATATAGTGTTAGTCACTTACATTTTTTAAATCAAATTAATAATCCACCAGAATTAGTTTGTATTGAAAAAGTGAAAGATTAAGATAGATAAGACTATAATAAATTAATTATAATTATATGGGTTAAAGCATAAAATAGAAG
>NZ_CBDLAM010000139.1:0-10742 GCF_965301125.1 Anaerosporobacter sp.
AGCATATACTGTGTATCCTTATATGTAGAAGCTTCCACAGTCATTGGTAGCAAATCACCCATAGAGGCTGAATCCAATACATCTGTTATTGGTGAAAGAATTCCCATCTCTGCAAACATTCCTAATGAATCATGTGCATAGAAATACATATCAGGCCCATTTTTGTCATCATTACCATATAATTTTAATTGGTCTGTTAATCCAGTTTTCTTTTCGAATGTTACTGTGATTTTATCGTCCTTCAGTTTATCATTCACATAATCCTGAATCGTTTGCATGATAGCTTCATTTCCATCATGCCAAACTGTAATCGAAACTGGTTCTGTATTCTCTGGCTGTTCTGTTTCTTCTGTGTTTACTTCACTCGATGTTTCTTTTGTTTTGTCTGCAGTATTATTGTTTGACTTCTTAGAACCACACGCAACTAAAGATCCTACTAATAGAATTACTGTTAAACATAAAGCAAAACTTCTTCTTTTTCTCATACCTTATCCCTCCATTTTAGGAAACTATTTTCCTTGTTTCTAAAACTTCAACAAATCAGCTGTTCTTGTTGTTACTTATGTTTTACCATTTTATAGGTAAAACGTCAATTAACGTATAGATATTTCTGTTGACTTTGTCAGGAAAACGCTATACTATAATCTTAGATTTGTACATATTTAGGAAAACGTTTTCTTATCAAGGAGGAATCAAGAATGCCTGTGACGATCAATGATGTTGCAAAAGAAGCTGGGGTGTCCACATCTACCGTTTCGAAAGTACTGAATAACTGGACTACTATTTCACCCGCAACTGCAACCCGAGTACACCAAGCTATTGAGAAACTAAATTATATTCCCAATGCTAGAGCTGTCAGTTTTGCTAGAAAATCCACCAAAAACATTGTCTTTCTTACATACCTAGAAAAAGATAGTGCATATCTCAACCCTCATATGTTTGATATTATGTGTGGTGCGTATAATGAACTGTCCAAATATGACTATACAATGACATTACAAGATATATCGAAAGATACCGTCAAAGGTGAAAGTGTATCACGACTACTATCAACTAAGATATGTGATGGAATCATAATACATGGTTCAGCTATCAATTCTACAATTGCAGAAACCATTGTAAATCAGAATTTTCCTCACATCATAATTGGTCATCCTGGATTTGAAAGTAGACTCTGTTGGGTGGATACCAATCATGCTTTGGCTGGGCATCTTGCTGCACAACACATGATTGAACATGGATACACTTCCATCTCTTTTATAGGCGGACAAAAAACCGATGAGCTTTCCTTTCAAAGACAAAAAGGTTTCCTAGGGACTATGTATCAATACGGATATCAAGTACCTGATGAACGAATATTCTATAGTAATTCCACTACGGAAGAAGGTTATCTTATCACGAAGGAAATACTGAATGCCCCAAAACGACCTCGCGGGATTGTTTGTGAGAATAATACACTTGCAGTTGGATCAATGAAAGCCATTGAACAATCAGGTCTCTCCTTACCAGATGACATTGCATTCTTAACCTTTGATGCATATCCTTATTCAAATATTATTGTTCCAAAACCAACTGTGGTAGACATCAATGTTTATGATATGGGTGTTCAAGCCGGAAATATGATGATAAGGAAATTAGAGAATCCCTCTTTATTGGTACAAAGTTTTACAACAATACCTGTAATACATCAGGGACTTACAACATAAAAACAATCCTCTATTCTTAGTAGCAATTGATTTTTAAATCATATTGCCACAAACGTATAGAGGATTGTTTTATTTATTAATGTAATCTATTGATTTTTGTATTTTTCACTTTGTTCTTTGATTAATTCAATATCATCAAAGTAATTAATCTTCATTGCACTCTTAACATCATCTAATGTCTTAGAAGCCACTTCTCTTGCTTTCTTACTACCTTCTTTGAGAATATCATAGATTTCTGGTATTCTCTTTTCTAACTCTTTTCTTCTCTCGCGAATAGGAGCTAGTTCTTCTTCTAATATTGCATATAGGAATTTCTTAACTTTAACATCTCCAAGACCACCACGTTGATAATGTGCTTTCAACTCATCAAGATTCGGATAATCTGGAAGATATTTCTCGAAATGCTCTGGCTTACAGAACGCATCAAGATAAGTAAATACGCAGTTTCCTTCAATTTTACCTGGGTCTGAAACTTGAATATGATCTGGATCTGTATACATACTCATAACTTTCTTACGCACTTCTTCAGCTGAATCCGATAAATAAATACAATTATTCAAGGATTTACTCATCTTAGCTTTCCCATCTGTACCTGGTAATCTTAAGCAAGCTTGATTATCTGGTAATAAAATTTCTGGCTCGATTAATGTATCTCCGTATACAGAATTGAATTTACGAACAATTTCTTTTGTCTGTTCTAGCATAGGAAGTTGATCTTCACCGACTGGTACAGTTGTTGCTTTAAAAGCTGTAATATCCGAAGCTTGGCTGATTGGATACGTAAAGAATCCCACAGGAATGCTTGCCTCAAAATTACGCATCTGAATCTCAGATTTTACTGTAGGATTTCGTTGCAAACGTGATACAGTAACAAGATTCATATAGTAAAATGCTAATTCACATAATTCAGGTATCTGAGATTGAATGAATAACGTTGATTTCGTAGGATCTAATCCAACCGACATATAATCAAGTGCAACCTCAATAATGTTTTGTCTTACCTTCTCTGGATTATCTGCATTATCCGTTAATGCTTGTGCATCGGCAATCATAATAAATATATCCTTGTATTCACCAGAATTCTGTAATTCAACTCTTCTCTTTAATGAACCTACATAATGACCTAGATGTAATTTCCCCGTAGGTCGATCTCCTGTTAAAATCGTCTTTTCCATAATTAACTTCCTCCTAATAAAAAGACTCTTATCCAACAAAGGATAAGAGTCAAATAATCTTATATAGCCACCATTGTTTACATACAATCATATGCTTCCATTATAACGGTTAGGATTTCCGTCAACGCCTACTTTAAGTTCAGGTTGCCCTCATAAGCCCATTCAACAAATTCAAAATACTGTACTCTCACCATCTACAGCTCTCTGTAATTTCTACCATTTGCCTACTCTTCTTAATCATCGGTTTTCTCATACTTTCTAGTATAAAGAATTATTAGGAATTGTCAAGCCATTTCAGTTGCTACGGGTAGTAATTAAAGTTAAATATGAATATCTTTGATATACGCTTTCTTAACAACCATACTTTTAACACGCAATATCCCATCACTGTTAGCTTGAATTCTCCACTGTACTAGCATTATCTTCCCATCTATAATCTCAATCCCTGTGATTCCCTTTGTATGAATACAACACCCAGTATTAAAGTATGGTACTTGATCGTTGCGAGGAAATTTTAGACGATGCGTATGCCCACAAATCATCATTACTTTATTCTTCTTTATCCATTTTGAATAGTTTTTCTCTATTTTATGTCGTTTTGTTTGATTCTTAGCAGGGCTTGCAGGATTACGAAATCCAACCAGATGCATAAACTTCCAGAAATAGCGAAGTGCAATCATAGATAAGAACCAACATTGATCATTAAAGAAATCTCCTTGATGACCATGGACAACAAGTATCTCCTGATTAGTCGGCTTATATCTTAATCTTAATGCTTCAATCGGTCTAAGTCCAACGAATAATTCTTCTTCTTTTTCAGTAAATTCATTATAATAGAAATAATAGTTCATCATAACAAAATATCGATTTTTGAGATAAATATTATGATTTCCATACATCATGATAAAACGATTATCTTTATAAAACTCCTTAAGTACGGTAAACACATCGGTATGCGCAGTTCGAATGTGTTTGAAATTCGGATGTTCCCATAGTTCATCGCCATCACCAACTTCAACATAGGTATAACCATTCTTGTAATAATACTGTAACGCGCTTACCATTAATGTTTGATTTCTAGCAAACTCATCGGATATACTATCATCACCTCGATGAATATCGCTAAAAAAGATATATCTTGATGAGTTATCTATTGTTAACTTTTTTGCACTTCTATATGCTTGTGTTAGTCTTTTTTCGGTTTTCATATGGTAGCTCCTTGAACAATCACTCTATTCTTAGTATTGATACTTATAGTGTATACTTTATTTCTAAAATCAATTCTGAATAGCTTCATATTTTAGTATTTATGGAACCTCAAGCAATATGATGTAATATATAAAACAATAAAAAAGAACAGAGAATGCAAATCTACACACTCTGTTCTTAAAGTTTATAATTTTCTTAATTAGGCTCTGCTACTCTTTTTGTCCCTTAAGAATTTGCCTAAAAATACTCCACCTAGGGCTACAACTCCAATTAAAATAAATTTTATAGTTGCAGTTAATAAATGACCTAAAAATACCATAATAATGCCTCCTTACTGGTGATCCTTTGTAATACTATTTAGATTATACAATATGGATAGGAATTATACAAATATATTTTATTATAATCGTATCATTTAATACATATTTTAATGAAAAACTATCTTCTATGAGCTAATTCTTTAACAACATCATTCCAATCAAGCCCACATTCCACCATTAGAACCATCATATGATATAAGAAATCTGATATCTCATACTTCAATTCTTCTGCATCAGGGTTTTTAGCTGCAATAACAATTTCTGTTGCTTCCTCGCCACATTTTTTAAGAATCTTATCAATTCCCTTATCAAACAGATAATTCGTATAAGAACCTTCTTTCGGATGTAGCTTACGATCCATAATTACATCATAAACTTGCGAAAATACTGTTAGTGGATTTGTTTCATCATACTCTCTCTTAACCATCTGTGTATAGAAGCAAGAACGACTTCCTGTATGGCACGCTGCACCCACTTGATGTACCTTAGCTAAAATAGTATCATTATCACAATCAAGATCTAAGGCTTTCATATATTGATAATGACCAGATGTATCACCTTTACACCATAGTTCTTGACGACTTCTACTATAATATGTCATTCTTCCAGTTTTAATTGTATGATTGAATGCCTCTTCATTCATATAAGCTAGCATTAAAACTTCACTAGTTTTATAATCTTGTACAATTACTGGAATTAGGCCATCTGCATTAAGCTTCAATTCACTAAAAGCAATTGTACTTTCAAAGGTATTTACTTCAACCCCTTGTTCTTTTAAAGAATATTTTGCTTTCATGATATCTTTATTCTCAAAATAATTTGTTAAAACTGCAAAAACATTTTCAGCATTAATAAGATCTTCAAGATCGTTTCTAGTAAAACTATCACGAATCATAACAGGTAATTTGCAATTAACAATCTCATTTGCCAGTTCACCATTCATTGTTATGTGTTTTATCATAATCGCATATACACCACAATCAATTAATTTGTCAATATATCCTCGTTCTCTGAATTGTTTAAGAGTATCGATTTCTATTATTATTTTATCCTTACCAAAGCGCTCTGTAGCTTCCTTTACTACTGCATAATCTTCGATACAAGAATGTTTTAACATAACATAAGTAGCCCCAGTATATAACGCTTTCTTAACATCTTCAAATCGTTTCACATACAAACCAAGGATAAATGGCACGTCAACTGTCTTTGCCAAATCCTTAGCCACACGTAACAACTCTTCTCTCGAATACTCATCCATAGAATAATCGAAGATAAATAATTCGTCAGCACCATTTGCTGCATACTTTTCAGCTGCGGTCAAAACATTGGCTGCAACTTCATTCTCTATATTCATATATGGAATAACTTTCTTACACGCCATATTTATTCCTCCTACTTTTAATACGATTGCCTATTTTTCAAATAAGCGAATTGCTTCATCAAGATCAATACGATTTTCATATAAAGCTTTACCAATAATAGCTCCGTGTACGTGAACTTGATTAACTGACTCTAAGTCTTTTAGTGAAGATACACCACCAGAAGCGATGATATCCAAACCAGTAACATCCACCATCTCTTTGGTACATTCAACGTTTGGACCTTGTAACATACCATCTTTAGCAATATCGGTATAGACAATAGTTTTTACTCCAAGATCTTTCATATTCAGTGCTAATGTTACAGCATTATAATTACTTACTTTTTCCCAACCTTCAATGGCAACCATACCATTCTTAGCATCAATACCAATAACTATGCGATCTGCTCCAAACATATTTATCGCTTCTTTAATAAAAGCAGGGTTTTCAACTGCTTTTGTTCCAATAATAACTCGATTCACACCAAGATGAATCTTATTTTCAATGTCTTTGATTGTACGAATTCCACCACCAACTTGAACCGGAATAGATACAGCACTTGTAATTTCTTTAATTACATCTTCGTTAACACCATGTCCATGTAACGCTCCATCTAAGTCAACTAAATGAATAAAGGTTGCCCCTTGATTCTCCCATTGTTTTGCCACTTTAACAGGTGAATTTGAATAAATTAATTGATCATGAAATAGTCCCTGTCTTAATCTTACACATTGTCCGTTTCTAATATCAATTGCTGGATATAACTGCATCATTTTCCTCCTTGTTTTGTCGAGTGTACTGTTCTGTCTGATATTATTTATTACTATAGTGCTCCCTTGGTTGATAAAACATCTGTAATTCGTTCATCATATTTTGTCGCTTCATCTAATGCCTTAGCAAATGCCTTAAAAATTGCTTCAACGATATGATGATTGTTACTTCCATCAAGTTGCTTAATATGTAAATTCATGCCCGCAGAATAAGAAACTGCATAGAAAAATTCTTTCACTAATTCAGTATCAAGATATCCTATACGTTCAGTAGTTAATTCAACATTATATACAAAATAAGGTCTACCAGATAAGTCTAGAGAACATAGCATAAGCGTCTCATCCATTGGTAAAATAACAGATCCATAACGCTTAATTCCCTTTTTATCACCGATTGCTTCTTTGATCGCTTGGCCAAGAACAATACCTGTATCCTCTACAGTATGATGTCCATCAACATGTAAATCTCCTGAAACCCTAAGATTTAAATCTATGAACCCATGTCTTGCAAAGCTATTTAACATATGATCAAAAAATCCAATACCTGTATCAATATTAGTAATACCAGATCCATCTAAGTCAAGTTCTAGTTGAATATCTGTCTCATTCGTTTTACGATTAATTTTCGATGTTCTGCTTATCATCGACATCTTCCTTTCCTATTTATTTAATAGCTAATTCAGTGGATGCACTACACAAGTACATTCACCCCCTACTATTCAAAGCGAACAGCAATAGAATTAGCATGCGCTGTTAATTGCTCTTCTGTTGCAAACTTAATAATATCCTTATGTATTGGTTCTAGTGCTTCTCTTGAATAAGAGATAATACTAGATTTCTTAATATAATCGTCCACGCTTAGAGGCGAGAAAAACTTTGCAGTACCATTGGTTGGTAATACATGATTAGGACCTGCAAAATAATCTCCAAGAGGTTCACTGCTGTAACTTCCAAGGAAGATTGCGCCTGCATTACGAATTTTAGTCATAGTGTTAAATGGATCTTTTGTAATGATTTCCAAATGTTCAGAAGCAATTTCATTAGCTACCTCTATTGCTTCTTCCATCGTATCTGTTAATAAGATATAGCCGTAATTATCTAACGACTTTTGAATAATCTCTTTTCTAGATAATTCATTTACAAAGGCATCTACTTCTTCCGATACTTTCTGTGCAAGTTCATTGCTTGTAGTTACCAAAATCGCAGAGGCTAATTCATCATGTTCTGCTTGTGATAACAAATCAGCTGCTACAAATCTTGGATTTGCTGTTTCGTCAGCTAACACTAAGATTTCACTTGGTCCAGCAATAGAGTCAATACTAACATATCCAAACACAGCCTTCTTAGCTAAAGCAACATATATATTCCCAGGTCCAACAATCTTACATACCTTCTTAATACTTTCCGTACCATAAGCAAGGGCTCCAATCGCTTGTGCTCCACCTACTTTATAAACTTCAGTAACACCTGCTTCTTTTGCAGCAACTAAGGTATTTGGATTTACTTTTCCATCTTTCCCTGGTGGTGTAACCATAACAATACGTTCAACTCCAGCTACCAAAGCTGGAATTACACACATCAATACAGAAGATGGATAAGCTGCTTTTCCACCTGGCACATATACCCCTACACTCTCAAGTGGTGTAACTTTTTGTCCAAGAATTGTTCCTTCTGGTGTGGAATCAAACCAACTGTATTGTTTTTGCTTTTCATGATAATTATGTACATTAACAATTGCCTTACGAATAACGTCCAATAAAGTAGGATCAATGATATCATATGCTTCATCAATCTCTTCCTTTGTAACACGAATGGTTTCCTTAGTTAACTCACATCCATCAAAACGTTTTGTATATTCAAATAAAGCTTCATCCTTTTTCGTTCTAACATCACTTAGAATAGCATTCACGCTCTCAGAATATTCTTCATATTGACTGGGGCTTCTTTGTAGTAAATTTTCTAGTATATTATTCTTTGACTGTTCGTCTATCTTTACAATTCTCATAGAATTCTCCCTTCAATCCATCTCTGCAAACTAGGAATTAGTCATAAAACATACCATAAATATATTCTACAACGAAAACTAACAAAATCCTAGTATATTTTTCGATATAATTTATTATCCAATAACTGATTTTAAATCTGCTATTATCTTCTGAATTCTCTCTTGTTCCATTTTCATACTAACCTGGTTTACAACCATACGTGCAGAAAGCGGACATATTTCTTCTAATACTTCTAATCCATTTTCACGAAGGGTTGAGCCCGTTTCTACAATATCAACAATTACTTCTGATAATCCAACAATAGGTGCTAACTCAATGGAACCGTTTAATTTGATGATTTCTACTGTCTGATGTTTTACATTATAGAAATAATCCTTAGCGATATTGGGATATTTAGTAGCAACACGAATCAATTCACCATGATTTAATAAATCTTTTGCAGATGCTGGGCCTGCTACACACATTCGGCATTTTCCTAATCCCAAATCAATAACTTCATATAATTTACGACTTTCTTCAATAATCGTATCTTTTCCTACAACTCCAATGTCTGCTGCGCCGTATTCTACATAAGTAGGAACATCGGTTGCTTTAGCAAGAAAGAACTTTAATTTTAATTCTTCGTTAACAAAAATTAATTTTCTTGAATCTGGATCCTTCATTTCTTCACAAGTAATACCAATCTGCTCTAAAATGGATAATGTTTTCATTGCCAAACGACCTTTAGGCAATGCAAATGTTAAATATCTCATACTAACCAATCCACTCCTTTTTATCTATTCTTCTCATCCTAATGAATCAAATCTGACATCTTTACTATATTGGTTATATTTTCTTTCATATTGATTACTTGAATTGTTTCGCTGTCTTCCATAACCAAAATGCCACCAGTTCCAATACGCTTTGCATATTCTTTGTAATCATCGATCGTATAGGAAGGATCTGCCGCTAACATCTCAATATTCATACCATGGTTTCTAAAATATCCAGCCAAAGTGATTGCAGATTTTCTGAATATTTCACGGTATAAAATCAATGTATTATTCTCAAATAGTTCTACTTCAATCTTCTGTCTTGATAAAGCATTCATTAACTGATCTACTACAATAGCAACGCCAATTGCAGCACAGTCCTTACCGAATTGACAAACTAATTTATCATAACGACCACCTGTTACAATAGCAGCCCCTGTTCCATACGTATATCCCCGGAAAATAACACCTGTGTAATAATGATATTTACTTAACATTCCAAGGTCAAAAGTAACATAATCACCTAAACCAAATAAGTTCAACATATCGTATACATCTTTAAGACGTGCAATTGCTTTTTGAGCTTTCTCATTACGTGTCATCTTTTTTGCATATTCAAGAATCTCTTCATTACCGAATAGCTCAGGAAGTTTGAATAACACTTCTTTTAGATTTGGAGCTATGGATTTGCTTGAAACTAGTTCTTCAACCCCAAATAAGTTCTTATCTTCAATTGCAGCACGTAATTGCTCGATTTCTTTTTCTTTAAAGCCAGCTTCTTCAACTATACCATTAAAGAAGCCAACATGACCAATTTCTAATTGTAATTCTTTTAAACCGGCCTTTTTCAAGCATTCAATTGCCATAGCAATCATCTGTGCATCTGCATCAACCGATGAGTCATTAATCAGTTCAGCACCAAGTTGTGTTGTTTCTTTTAATTTTCCTTGATAACTACTATTGTTAATAAAAGTACTTCCCATATAACAAAGTCTAATCGGAAGATCCTCATCTCTATAATATTTAGCAATACATCTTGCTATTGCTGGTGTCATATCAGGACGTAACACTAATGTATTCCCTTCACGATCAAAGAACTTATACATTTCATTCGAAGCAATCGTTCCTCTTTCTTCGCTAAATATATCAAAAAATTCAAAGGAAGGTGTCTGAATATCTTTAAATCCATATAATTTCATAGTCTCGTGCATACGATTTTGAAGAATTAACTTCTTCTCACATTCTCCATTATATATGTCGCGAACACCTTCTGGTGTATGTAATAATTTATCACTCATAATCTAACAACCTTTCTAATCTATTTCTTAATCATTACTTCTTTTCTCATAACTATAGAGTTACTTTTCAATAATACTTTACCACGTTGAAGTGGTAATTCTCTACTAAATTAAATCTTAGTTTATTATACGTGATGAATATATT
>NZ_CBDLAM010000140.1:0-1256 GCF_965301125.1 Anaerosporobacter sp.
GTATTGGTACGGGTGCAACGCACCTCGTACCCCAACACTTGACAAAGAGCCTAACTTCATAACGACCAAAAACGCTATGTAGAAATCATATTATGAATTTCTTACATAGCGTTTTTCTTAGTTTTCAGTTGTATCAATACTTTCTTCCATATTAGAATTCATCTCTAAGCTAGAAATATCATCTACAGATTCTTCTTCATCATCGATTTCTTCATCAGCTTCATCAAATCCACCATTCATTGTGAATTCTATCAGTTCCCAGATTTCATCTCTACCTTGTTTTGTTACAGAGGAAAATGGAATAATTGGTGTTCCTTCTACTGTATTCAACCCTTTGCGGATCATTTTAACATGCTTATCTTTCTGGCTACGATTAATCTTATCTAACTTTGTAGCTATAATAACTGGATTATAACCATTATGGACAATCCAATCATACATATTCTTATCATTAGCTGAAGGTTCATGACGAATATCAACTAACAGGAAGATAATACGAAGTTGTTCTGATGTACGAAGATACTTCTCAATTAACTTTCCCCATTTTTCTTTTAATGCTAATGAAACTTTGGCATATCCGTATCCTGGAAGATCTACAAAATACACCGCCTCATTAATATTATAGAAGTTTATGGTTTGTGTCTTACCTGGTTGCGATGATGTTCTTGCATAAGCTTTACGATTCATCAACGCATTAATAAGTGAAGATTTACCTACATTTGATTTCCCAGCAAAGGCAATCTCGACTTTATCATTCTTTGGTAGCACACTTGTTACACCACATACGGTTTCCAAGTTTACACTTTTTATATGCATAGTTACTCCCATCTATACACGCCTACATTCGTGTATAATTTTACTAATCTTATTTCAGACCTATTGGTATCTATTTTACAAGAGCATATGATAATACTTCTTCCATTGTATCTACGAATTTAATATCAATTCCAGAAACAATTTCTTTTTCTAGTTCTTCTATATCACTCATATTTTTCTTAGGTACAAGAACTAACTTAACTTTTGCCGCTTTCGCTGCTAAGATTTTTTCTTTCAAACCACCAATTGGAAGAACTCTGCCTCGAAGAGTAATCTCACCAGTCATAGCTATATCTGCACGAACCTTAGTACCAGTAATTGCTGATAACATTGCTGTTGCCATTGTTATACCTGCTGATGGTCCATCTTTAGGTACAGCACCTTCTGGAATATGAATATGAATATCATTCTTTGCAAAGAAATCTTTATCAATTCCATAT
>NZ_CBDLAM010000140.1:1266-10725 GCF_965301125.1 Anaerosporobacter sp.
CTAATAGCACGAAGATAGCTCATACCTGCTTTGGCTGATTCTTTCATAACATCTCCTCGTATACCAGTAAGCTCAAAACTACCTTTACCAGGCATCACATTTACTTCAATTTGTAAAGTATCTCCACCGACGCTTGTCCACGCAAGTCCTCTTACGATACCGATTTCATCTTCCTTGTTAATTTCATTGAATCTATAACGTTCTTTACCAAGATATTTCTCAAGGTTCTTTTCTGTAATCTTAATACTATTTTTGTCGTTCTCTAAGATTTCTCTTGCGACCTTTCTGCAAATTTCGCCGATTTTTCTCTCTAAGTTACGAACTCCAGCTTCTTTCGTATATCCAGTAATAGTACGGCTAATTGCTTTGTCCGATATACTTAACTGTTCTTCCTTTAGTCCGTTCTTTTTAATTTGCTTCTTAATAAGATGTTCTTTCGCTATATGCACTTTTTCATTTTCTGAATAGCTATTCACCTCGATTAATTCCATACGATCTAATAATGGACGAGGAATTGTTTGAACGGAATTTGCTGTAGCTATGAACAAAACTTCAGATAAATCTGTTGGTATCTCGATATAATGATCCACAAATCGCTTATTCTGTTCTGCATCTAGTACTTCTAATAATGCGGAGAATGTATCACCTTTGTAATCGTTACTCACCTTATCAATTTCATCTAATAACATGAGTGGATTCTTAACCCCTGCATTCTTAAGTCCATTGATAATACGTCCCGGCATTGCTCCTACATACGTTCTTCTATGACCGCGAATCTCTGCCTCGTCACGTACACCACCTAAACTAATACGAACGTATTCTTTATCTAATGCCTTCGCAACAGAACGAGCTATAGAAGTCTTACCTGTTCCAGGAGGACCAACCAAACAGATAATTGGACTTTCACCTTTTTTCGTCAAACTACGCACTGCTAGGAATTCAATAATACGATCTTTCACTTTCTTAAGACCATAATGATCTTCATCTAGTACTTTCTTCGCATTCTTAATATCCTTATTATCTTTACTTACTTTATCCCAAGGAAGAGCTAAAAGTGTCTCAATATAACCGCGTAAGACAGAACTTTCTGACGAATTGTTACTCAAATTCTTATAACGTTCAATTTCCTTTTCAATTTGCTCTTTCACTGACTTGGAAGCTTTCAGCTTCTTGACTCTTTCTAAGAATTCTTCTGCCTCTGTAAGAGAATCTTTATCTCCTAGTTCCTCGCGAATTATCTTAAGTTGTTCTCTCATGATATATTCTTTTTGGTTCTTATCAACTTTCTCCTTAACTTTCGCTTGGAATTCTTTTCTAATTCTAAGAATCTCAATTTCATTCGTTAAAGCTACGCAAGTTTTCTCATAGCGCTCTGATATATCGCAAAGCTCTAATAACGCTTGTTTTTCTTCATAACTAAATGAAATATTGGAAGCAATCGAATTTAATAAATGCCTAATATCTTCATCTAATAACATTGATTTCAAGTTATCTTTACTTAATCTTGGATTCTCTAGGGCATATACCTCAAGAATACTTTTTATCCCTCTAATATAAGCTGTAATCTCTACCTCAGAAAGATCCTCTAGCCCTGTATCTTCCATTACCTCGACCTCACCATATAAATAAGGTTGATCTGTGTATATTTCACTAATCTGCCCACGCTCTAGTCCATGTACCATAACACGGATTACATCACCTGGAAGTTTGATTAATTGCTTGATTTCAGCCACAGTGCCAATCTGATATAAGTCATCAATTTGTGGATCTTCAATATTAGGATCTTTTTGCATTAGCAACAATACTTGTTGGTCTTGTTCCATAGCCGTCTCTACAGCATTGATGGTAATCTTTCGATTAATATCAAAGTGAATTAATGTATCTGGTAAGATTGTCATTCCACGTAATGCTACGATTGGCATTATTTTGCGTATCTCAGTCATACTTATCCCATGCATATCACAAACTTACTTGTGATATTTGCAAAATAAATGAGTTGAAGAATGTTTTCGCATGGCTCCTTTCATAAATTTAGTATCTCTTCAACTTTTTATAGTTTTGTATTAGCTAAAAAGTCCACTAAAGTATTACCTTCAGCAGACTTTTTTATAATTATGCAATTTCATTGCTATTCTTTTTCGGAAGTCTCTTTGTTGTAGTTTTTTTAACTGCACTATCTTCAGAATAAATTAAGATAGGTTCTTCTAAACCTTGTGCAGCTGCTTTTGTGATAATACACTTGGCTATTTTACTATCCGAAGGAATTTTGTACATAGAATCCATCATGACAGATTCCATAATTGCACGTAATCCTCTTGCACCAGTTTTTCTCTCGAAAGAACGTTTTGCAATTTCTCTAATTGCATCTTCTTCAAATTCTAATTCAACACCATCTAATTCAAACAATTTTTTATATTGTTTTACAATTGCATTCTTAGGCTCTGTTAAGATATGATATAATGCCTCTTCATCAAGTAAGTCAAGTCCGACATTTACAGGAACACGCCCTACGAACTCAGGGATTAATCCAAACTTAACAAAATCCTGTGGCAATACTTGTTTGAATAATTTACCTATATTTTCTTTATCAATTGCAGCAATTTCCGCGTTAAATCCGATTGATTTATTGCCAATTCTAGATTCGATAATCTTTTCTAAACCATCGAACGCTCCACCGCAGATGAATAAGATATTAGAAGTATCAATCTGGATGAATTCTTGGTGTGGATGCTTTCTTCCACCTTGAGGTGGAACATTAGCTACTGTACCTTCAATAATTTTAAGTAAAGCTTGTTGTACACCTTCTCCAGATACATCTCTTGTAATGGATGTATTTTCTGATTTTCTAGTGATTTTATCTATTTCATCGATATATATAATACCGTATTCTGCTCGTTCAATATCGTAATCTGCTGCTTGTATTATTTTTAATAGTATATTCTCAACATCTTCACCTACATAACCAGCCTCTGTTAATGTAGTAGCATCTGCAATTGCAAATGGTACATTAATTAATTTAGCTAATGTCTGTGCTAGATAAGTTTTACCGGAACCTGTTGGTCCTACCATAATAATGTTACTTTTCTGTAACTCTACATCTAAATCTTTCTCTGCAAGTACTCTCTTATAGTGATTATATACAGCTACTGCCAACACTTTTTTCGCTTCATCTTGACCAACAACATACTGGTCTAAGAAATCTTTGATTTCTTCTGGTTTTAACAAATTAATACCATTCTCTTGAATTGTATCATCAAATTCTTCTTCAATAATTTCTGAACAAATCTCTATACATTCATCGCAAATATATACGTTAGGTCCTGCTATTAATTTTCTTACTTGGTCCTGCGTCTTATTACAAAAAGAGCATCTCAATTGTTTTCTTTCATCTGCTCGGTTAGCCATGAAATACACCTCCATTTTAGTAAATATAGTAAATCCACAACAACAGATTCAAGACTGAACCTGTTGCCATGGTTACTATTCAGTCGTTCTGCCTTCAATATACCTTGCGGTTAGTGTTGGCTGAATAGTATATTATTATGTTACTATTCTACTACAATATTTTTACTATCTACTTGTAATTATACTATCAATTAGGCCGTATTCTTTAGCTTCTTCTGCAGTCATATAATTATCGCGCTCTGTATCAACTTCAATAACTTCAACTGGTTTACCAGTATTCTGAGCTAAAATCTCATTTAATTTCTTCTTTGTACGTAAGATATTATCTGCAACGATTTTAATGTCAGTAGCTTGACCTCTAGCACCACCTGAAGGTTGGTGAATCATAACTTCTGCATTAGGAAGTGCAAATCTCTTTCCTTTCGCTCCACCAGCAAGAAGGAACGCTCCCATGCTTGCTGCCATACCCATACAAATTGTAGAAACATCTGATTTGATAAACTGCATCGTATCATAGATAGCCATACCAGCAGTAACAGAACCACCCGGGCTATTAATATACAAGCTTATATCTTTTCCTGGATCTTCGGCTTCTAAGAATAATAATTGGGATACAATAAGACTAGCAGAAACGTCTGTTACCTCTTCTCCTAAAAATATAATTCTTTCTTTCAGAAGTCTGGAATAAATATCGTAAGATCTTTCTCCTCTACTTGTCTGCTCAATGACATAAGGTACTAAACTCATACTTAATCCTCCTTATCTTTATTACTCCTATATCGTGGAAATGCTGATTTTTTTAAAATCAGCATTTATTTTAATAGTATAACTTTTAAATTAAGCCACTATTTCTTGTTAAATTATGCTGCTTGAGAAGCTTCTACTACAAAATCTACAGCCTTTTGTACAGCCATATCCATCTTCATTTGTTCTTTTTCTCCATCGCCAAGAAGTTCTTTTAATTTATCAACTTCCATCTTGTATGCTTCAGCCATCTTTGCGATTTCTGTATCTAAATCTTCATCAGATACAGTGATATTCTCAGCTTTAACGATAGCTTCAAGTACTAATCTGCTTTGGATACGTTTTTCAGCTTGTGGTCTCATTTGTTCAAATAATTTTTCTCTTGTTAATCCAGTAAAGCTGAAGTATTGTTCAACAGTTAAACCTTGTTGTTGTAATCTAGCTGCAAAGTCTTCTGCCATTTGTCTAACTTGTGTATTAATCATTGCTTCTGGAATTTCCATAGTTGAATTTTCAATGATTGTTTCAATGATCTTATCTTCTTTTTCGTTATTAGCTGCAGCTACTTTTTTCTCTAATAAAGAAGCTTTGATATCAGCTTTATATTCATCTAAAGATTCGAATTCAGATACATCTTTAGCGAAATCATCATTTAATTCTGGTAATTCTTTTGCTTTAATTTCATTGATTTTTACTTTGAACATTGCTGGTTTTCCAGCTAATTCTGGAGCATGGTATTCAGCTGGGAAAGTAACGTTAACTTCAACTTCTTCTCCAACTTTTTTACCAACTAATTGATCTTCGAAAGTATCGATGAAAGAGTGTGAGCCAAGAGTTAATGGATAAGCTTCACCTTTTCCTCCTTCAAATGGAGTTCCATCTACAAATCCTTCAAAATCGATTGTTACAATATCGTTTAATTCAGCTGCTCTATCTTCAACTGTGATAGTTCTAGCGTTTTGTTCTCTAACTTTATCTAATTCAGCAGTTAATTCTTCTTCTGTTACTTCTGTATTAGCTACTTCTACTTTAACGCCTTTGTATTCGCCTAAAGTTACTTCAGGTTTCACTGCAACTAAAGCTGTAAAGATAAATGGTTTGCCTTTTTCAATTTGAACTACATCGATTTCTGGTTGAGAAACGATATCTAAGCCACTTTCAGAAGCTGCATTTTCGTAAGCTTCAGGAATGATTGAATTTGCTGCATCTTCATAGAAAACACCAACACCATACATTTTTTCAATGATAGCTCTAGGAGCTTTTCCTTTTCTGAATCCTTGAATAGTCATTTTTCCTCTATTCTTAAGGTATGCTTTTTGGATTGCAGCTTCAAATTCTTCTGCTGTAGCTTCTATAGTAAGCTTTACCATGTTTTTTTCTAACTTTTCAACTTGTAAACTCATTCTAAGATTTCCTCCTGTATTTAACACTTTCCTTTTTAACTGTATTCTTATACAGTCTTGTGTATTGCAAGCAACTGATTTTGTGCATTGCTATATTATATCATATATAATTGGTAATTACAAATTAATTTTCTTAGCGGAAATATAGTAAAATTAACTATTCTCCTTTGACATAACCCTTGTCTTTTAAGATATCAATTACCTCATATACACACTTTCTACATTTTTCTTCTGTCTGCGCTTCAACCATGACACGTAGTACTTGTTCTGTACCACTTTCACGCACAAGAATTCTACCATCATCACCAAGTTCCTCAGTGATTTTTCTAACAGCGTTTTGTACATCTTCGTCATTCTTTGCTGTAGGTTTATCAAACACTTTTACATTCACTAATAATTGTGGGAAAATTGTAACTTTGCTAACTAAGTCAGATAGTTTTTGTTTCTTTTCTAACATAACTTCCATTAATTTAAGTGAAGTTAGAATACCATCCCCTGTAGTTGCATGTTTACTGAAGATAATATGGCCTGATTGTTCCCCACCTAATGAATGTCCGTTAACAACCATATTTTCATTCACATACTTATCTCCTACTGTTGTCTTTTCATAACTAATTCCGGCCTTATCAAAAGCTTTATATAGACCGATATTGGACATAATCGTAGTTACCACAGTATTATTATTAAGTTCGCCACGTTCTTTTAGATATGTCCCACATAAGTATAGTATTAAATCGCCATCGATAATATTCCCTTTATCATCCACTGCTAAACATCGATCCGCGTCACCATCGTAAGCAAAACCAACATCTAATCCATTGTCTATAACGTATTTTTGTAAAACTTCAATATGGGTAGAGCCACAATTGTTATTAATATTGGTACCATCTGGCTCATTACTGATTGTAAATGTCTTAGCACCAAGTGCATCAAACACACCCTTTGCAACGGTTGTAGCAGAACCATTGGATAAATCAAGACCGACTTTAACTCCTTTGAAAGAACGTGTAGCAAGTGACATTAAATAGCCAATGTAACGATGTCTTCCAACCGAATAATCCACTGTTCTACCAATATCTGTACCAGTAGCTAATGGAATATCATCTACCTCTTTATCAATATATTCTTCTATTAACTGCTCTACTTCTGCTTCTAATTTGTATCCATCTGCATTAATAATTTTAATTCCGTTATCATAATATGGATTATGACTAGCTGAAATCATTATACCACAATCAAAATTCTCACTACGTACAACATACGATACACTTGGCGTTGGTGTTACATGTAATAAATAAACATCAGCACCACTGGCAGTTAAGCCTGAAACTAGTGCGTATTCAAACATATAACTAGATCTTCTTGTATCCTTACCGATTACTACCTTCGCTTTATGATCTTTTCCAAAATAATATCCTAAATAGCGTCCTACTTTATAAGCATGAACTACTGTCAAATCAACATTTGCTTCCCCACGGAAACCGTCAGTACCAAAATATTTTCCCATTGCATTATCCATGTATCATATATTCTCAAGACATAACTTGACAATGAAAGTACATGGCTCCTTTCATGATTGCTTTATATCAATATATAATAATTGTTTTTATTGTATTCTAACATATTTACAAATCAAGTCAAGTGGTAACGTAGGCTTAAGATGCATTGCGTGTTTTGTGTCATAGTGTGTTAGCTAAGAAGCATAAATATGTACAAAGAGTTTTGCCTTCCTAAACACAAAAAAACATCACCAAATACGTACGATTGAGGCAATTTGATCATTTCTTCTCTCATAGCACTAAGTAAAGCCGATACAAAGTAGTAGGTGCTTTCTCAACACAATCATAAATACATGGCGATGTTTCTTCATTATAGTAAAGCTACACCGTTATTACGCTAAAGCTTTACATTTTTCAACCAGAAAGGTTGCTGATTAAACGCTAGAAGAACCACCTGACATAGTTTCTTCTTGTTTTTTAATCATTTGACGAACCATTTCTCCACCAACAGAACCATTTTGAGCACTTGTTAAGTCTCCATTATAACCTGCTTTTAAAGGCACTCCAAGTTCTGATGCTACTTCCATTTTGAATTTGTTCATAGCTTCTTTTGCTTGTGGTACTTCCATTCTGTTAGAACCGCTATTATTGTTTGCCATTATAATGCACCTCCGTGGTTAAATAAGGACTGACTTCTTTGTGAAATCGTCCGTTGGATTTGTCTCAGACACCGTTTGTGATGTCTGTAATATTATTGTTACCCAGAAGCAAAATATTATTATGGTAAGTTATGGTCTAGCGTTCTTTTTAAACGGAATTTGAGGTTGGTACTATCATTTTAGAATGATACATACCAACCTCTATCCTAGTGTATCTTTGAGGATATTCTGCTCTTGAATATACCTATTTTTTTCACACTACTCGATAAGCGGCTACTAACATACGCTTATCAAGGTTTCGCTCATATTAAGTCTTCCTTCTCCAAACGATGCATTTCGCTACTTATCTTACTTCTAGTATTACACAACACTGAAATAATTATGCTCTACCAAAGATAAATTCAATGTTTTTTCACATAATTTTCTTTTTTTAAACATACATTGTTATAATCCATTCTATAACTGAGGTATCACATGGACGCATTTTATGAATTTATAAAAAGTACGAATCAAATCGTCTGGGGACTTCCTATGATTTTATTGCTCCTTGGAACTCATATCTTCTATACTATCAAATTGCATTTTATACAAAGGTTTACATTTCGAGGTATTCGTCTAAGCGTTCAAAAAGATGACTCCACAGATGGAGAGGTCAGTAGTTTTGCCTCACTTGCAACCATATTAGCAGCTACATTAGGTACTGGTAATATCATTGGTATCTCAACAGCAGTCGCTTTAGGTGGACCAGGGGCAATCTTTTGGTGTTGGATTACTGGAATATTCGGTATGGCAACTTCTTATGCCGAATGTTATCTCGGTATTAAATTCCGAAAAAAAACACCAACAGGTAAATATGTCGGTGGTCCTATGTATGTTCTTGAACAAGGTCTTCATTCAAAAAAACTTGCCATTATCTTTAGTCTATGTACGTTAGCGGCTTCCTTTGGTGTAGGTTGTACCACACAAGCGAATTCCATAACAACTACAACATCTTCAACATGGAACTTGTCTCCATCTACTGTTGGTTTCATAACTGCCATTGTATGCGGACTTGTTATTGTAGGTGGTGTCAAATCAATTGCTAATGTGTGTACTAGGCTTGTTCCAGCAATGGGTGTCTTTTATATCATAAGTTGTTTTGTTATATTATTTCTCAACCGCAACTTTTTATTACAATCAATTCAAGTTATTGTATCGTCTGCTTTTTCTGCACATGCAGCTACAGGTGGCTTTATTGGAAGCACAATTATTATAGCTGCCAGACAGGGTGTTGCCAAAGGTCTCTTTACCAATGAAGCTGGTTTAGGTTCTGCGGCCATAGCAGCGGCAAGTGCTAAGACTGAAGATCCCAGCAGGCAAGCGCTTGTTTCTATGACCGCAACTTTTTGGGATACTGTTGTTATGTGTGCTATTACTGGTTTAGTAATCGTCAGCAACCTATTGCGTTTTCCAAACTCCGCTGATGGGTTAAGCAATGCAGAACTAACAACTGCTGCATTCGCTATCATTCCTTTCGGCAAAGTCCTTTTAAGTTTTTCTTTGATTGCATTTGCAATAGCGACTCTTATAGGTTGGTCATTCTTTGGAGAAAGTGCAGCGTATTACCTCTTTGGCGAAAAAGGAATACAACTATATAAAGTATTCTATATTGTTATGATTTATGTAGGAGCAGTTTTATCCCTAGATTTAGTATGGGAGCTCTCTGATTTAGTTAATGCCATCATGGCATTCCCAAATTTAGTGGCACTT
>NZ_CBDLAM010000141.1:0-10588 GCF_965301125.1 Anaerosporobacter sp.
CCACTCACACGGTGGCGATCACTCCAAAAGAGAATTGATTAAAAAAGTACTTACTTTATTAATTGGAACAGGAATCGGATTCATTCCTATTATTTTTGATATTCCTAATCCATTTGGTATTATTATATTAGTCCTTGGATATCTTATTATTTCTTACGAAGTTCTGATTGAATCAGCTAAGAATATCACCCATGGTCAAATATTTGATGAGAACTTCCTAATGGTTGTTGCTACACTTGGCGCCTTCTTTACAAAGCAATACCCAGAAGCACTTGCTGTTATGCTTTTATTCCAAATTGGTGAGCTTCTTCAAGATATTGCTGTAGATAACTCAAGAAAACAATTAAAATCTGTTATGGACTTGAAACCCGATTATGCCAACCTACAAACTAATTCTGGTGTTGTAACAGTAGCTCCAGAAGCTGTTGCAATTGGAGATGTTATTATTATAAAGCCAAGTGAACGCATCCCTCTTGATGGTGAAATTGTTGAAGGTACCTCCTTTGTAGATACTTCTTCCTTAACAGGAGAATCTGTTCCGAGAAGTGCTAATGTTGGTGATACCATATTAAGTGGAAGTATTAATGGAAGTGGCACTTTATTCGTGAAAGTTAATAACACTTACTCCAACTCAACAGTTGCAAAGGTATTAGATTTAGTTGAGAATGCTTCCAACAGAAAATCAAGAACAGAGAATTTCATTACCAAATTCGCTGCGGTCTATACTCCTATTGTTGTTATATTAGCTGTGTTATTAGCTGTACTTCCTCCGATCTTTACAGGTTCTTATGATTTTTATTCATGGGTTTACCGTGCATGTGGATTTTTAGTTGTATCTTGTCCTTGTGCATTAGTAATCTCCATTCCTCTAGGATTCTTCGGAGGTATTGGATGTGCCTCTAAACATGGTATACTTGTAAAAGGAAGTAATTATCTTGAAGCCCTTAATTTTGTAGAAACAGCAGTATTTGATAAGACTGGAACTTTAACTGAAGGTGTATTTGATGTGACACAAGTTAATGTTGCAAATGAAACCAGCCTTGCTAACATTCTATCAAACGAACAAAAGAATACGTTGCAATCTGCATCAGATCAATTACTATATATTGCTGGCCTTGTAGAGAGCTACTCCAATCATCCAATTGCAAAATCCATTATTAAAGCTGCTAATGTTAATTCTTCCTCTGACCAAGTAAGTAACTATGAAGAAATAGCGGGTCAAGGCATACGTGCTACACTAGCAAATCAATCAGTCCTTGCAGGAAGCGCTAAGCTTCTTAATAATTCTAATATTACTTTCGAAGAGGCTAGTGAAGATACTTTGGGAAGTATTGTATATGTGGCAATTAATAATACATTTGCTGGTTACCTTGTAATTTCTGACCAGATTAAAAAAGATTCTAAACAAGCTCTTGCCGATTTACGTAATTTAGGAATTCAAACCGTAATGCTAACTGGTGATATGAAAGCATCTGCTGAGATTGTGGGTAAAGAATTAAGTCTTGATACCATATATTCTGAATTATTGCCAGGTGATAAAGTAGATAAAATCGAAGAACTACTTGATAAGAAAGGCAAGAATAAGAACGTAATCTTCACTGGTGATGGTATGAATGATGCACCAGTACTTGCCAGAGCTGACATTGGTATTGCAATGGGTGGTGTTGGTTCAGATGCAGCGATTGAAGCAGCTGATATTGTAATTATGACAGATGAACCCAAAAAGATTGCTGAGGCGATCAAAATAGCAAAACATACGCGAAAGATTGTAACAGAAAACATTATATTATCTTTAGGTATTAAAGCTATTGTTCTTATATTAGTTGCCATAGGAATGGGTTCTATGTGGTTAGCAATATTTGCCGATGTTGGAGTTGCATTAATCGCTATATTTAATTCAATCAGAGCATTAAAATATAATTTAATATCACAATAAATAAAAAGAAGCTGTTACAAAATTAATCAATCAACTATGTTATTGGTGTTTTGTAACAGCTTCTTTTCTTTTAATTAATAACGATAATTTTCGAAATTTTTGTGCATATTAACTAACTAAACGAGTTGATTATTGTAATTGTTTTATATTGTAAAGTTATTCCATTTTTATTATTCTAAATAAGACAAACACTTACTAATTTCTATACTTACTCCATCTTAACTCAAAATCCATTCATAAGTATTTATATATTTCAGCCAATACTAGAATCACGCTGAAATATATAAACATAAATATTGCTAAGCGAAAGGAGGTTTCTTGCTACCAAAGATGCTAAATATAAAAATTAGGAGGTCAAAAGCGTGTTTTCAAAAAAACTAAGAAAACAAAAGAGTGTCTTTAAAAAACTAGTTGTCTTACTTCTTATTGTTACATTATCTATTACTTCCATTAATTACAAACTAATCTTTGCAGATTCTAATTCTAACACCACTGATTCAACAACAGAGTTAACCGAACCACTAGCCAGTATAGCTTCAACCAGCAGTTCATCTAACGTATCAGCTACTGATAATATTGGTGATGGAGCCATATTACAGGCCTTTTGTTGGAGTTTTAACACCATTAAAGCTAATATGAAAAATATTGCAGATGCTGGTTATACAAGCATTCAAACTTCACCTATTAATGCGGTAGATGATAGCTATCCTTATATGAAACTTTATGGTGGCGACAGCAGCGGAAAAAATGGTTGCTGGTGGTGGCACTATCAACCAACAGATTGGACTATTGGAAATTACCAATTAGGTTCACGTGACGAATTCAAAGCAATGTGTGCGGAAGCTGACAAATACAGTATCAAAATTATCGTTGACGTTGTTCCAAATCACACAGCTGGTAATCAAAGCAAGGTATCTTCTAATCTAAAAAACGCAGCTGGTGGATCTCTGTATCATGATACTGGATTAATTAAGTGCACGAATTATTCCGACCGTTTTCAATGTACTCGTTATTCCATGGATGGTGGATTACCTGATGTAGATACAGAGAATAAAGGATTTCAAGATTATTTTATTAAATATCTAAACGATTGTATTGCATGTGGTGCTGATGGATTTCGTTATGACACAGCAAAACATATTGGATTATCAGATGATAGTAGACCAAGTTGGGTTACAAATAATTTCTGGTCTAGAGTTACCTCTGAAATCACAAATGCTAGCAAAATCTTTAATTATGGAGAAGTTCTTCAAGGGGATAACGAACGCCTTGCTGCTTATGCAGGCGCAATAGGATCAACGACAACAAGTTCCTATGGTGGCAAGATTCGTAATGCAATTAAAAACAACAATTTAAGTAAAGACTACATTCTCTCATATGAAGTACCAAGCGGAATGAATACTGCCGACTTAGTAACTTGGGTAGAATCCCATGATAATTACATTAATGATGGAACTTGGGAACAATTAAATGACGAGCAAATAAAATTAGGGTGGGCAGTAATTACGGCAAGAAAAGATGGTGCACCATTATTCTTCAGTAGACCTTATGGTAGTTCAACTTCTAACAAATGGGGATCGAACCAAATAGGTATCGCTGGAAGCGACCTATACAAAGATGATGAAGTTGCAGCTGTTAATAAATTCAGAAATGCAATGGTTAATCAAGGAGAGTATTTAGCCAACCCTAATGGTGACACGAATGTCCTTATGATTCAACGTGGAACAGTTGGAGCTGTAATTGTTAATAGTAAATATAGTGATTATTCTATAAACTGTTCAACACAATTACAAAATGGTACTTATTATAGTATTACGGATGATAAAAGTAAATTTGTAGTTAGTAACGGTGTGATTACTGGTTCTATTCCAAAACGTAGTAGTGTTGTATTAATGCAATATGATGATACTACTCCAAGTGTATCACTTGATAACTTTAAATCTACATTCTCAACGGATTCCATAACGTTTACATTAAAGGCACAGAATACCACTTCATCAACTTACAAAGTGAATTCTAATAGTGCAGTTACATACAACAATGGAGATTCCTTAGTAATTGGTGATGGTGATGCAGTTGGTACAGAATATACCATTACTCTTACTGGTGTAGGTAGCAATGGAACTACGGTAACACAAAGCTATACTTCTAAAAAGACAGAGCAAGGTGTGGGAACTACAATTTATTTTGAAAAGCCTCCTTCTTGGTCAGACTCTATCTACGCCTATATCTACGATGAAAGTGGCACTACCGTAAAAGAGGTAAAAGCATGGCCGGGTACCGCTATGACAAAAGAGAGTAGCGGTTTGTATAGTCTTACATACACAGAAGATTATAGCGTGCCATTAGTCATCTTTAATGATACCGTAAATCAAAGCCCTGGTGCTAAATTACAGGGATTTGCTGTTGAAGATAATGCTACCTATGACATAAATGGAAAAAAAGAAGAAGTAGTAGGGACCAATTCCATTACTGTCTTCTATAAAACATCTTGGAGTACTGCTAATATCCATTATCAGATTGGAACTGGTTCATGGACTACCTCTCCCGGTGTAGCTATGTCTGATTCAACTATTAGTGGCTACAAGACAGCTACTATTGCTCTAGGCACAAGTACCTCATTAACCGCATGTTTCAATAACGGAAGCGGCACATGGGATAATAATAGCACAAAGAATTATACATTCTCATCACCTGGTACTTATACTGTTAGTGGCGGTACAATAACCAGTGGAGAACCAAATAATACTAACTCTATAACGGTGTATTATTATACCTCATGGAGTTCTCCATATATTCATTACCAAATTGGAAGTGGCTCTTGGACAACTGTTCCTGGTATCCTAATGTCTTCATCTTCTGCTAGTGGATATAAGATAATTACCATAGATCTCGGTACTGCCTCTACACTAACGTGTTGTTTCAATGATGGCAATGGTAATTGGGACAACAACAGTACGAAGAATTATTATTTAGGTTCTGCCGGAACCTATACTATTAAGAATAGTACCATAACAAGCGGTACTCCTTAATAAGGTATTAAAGGTCAACCATTGATAGTTTTAGATAACCATACATAAAAAGATAGAAAAAGACAATCTGTTTAGATTGTCTTTTTCATTTAAATATCAAATACAATTTAAATGGTCATAAATAATATCACTTATTACTACTATAAAACTTATCTAATTACTTGTATAACAAATGCCGTAGTCTGAGGTGGAATACTTGCAGTCATAAATGTTGCATGTTCAACTCTTACTCTCATACCTGCAGACAGATCTGATAAACGTATTCTACGCCCAGACATATCTAAAATAACTGTTTCTGGTCCAACATTAAATCGAACTATACTTGATGCATTCCTTGAACTTATGGTAAGAATATAGTTATTTCGTGTATTTACCTGTACAATACGTCCTACTGTTTCTCGTCTGGATGGCCGTCTTTCTACAACGAATATTTCAAATGCTCGTGCCTGTGGAGGGATACTTCTTGTCATGGCATTTGAGATAAATGCGTCAATAACCATTCCTACCTCCAATTCACTCGGACGTAATCTTCTTCTATTAACATCAAATATTCTTGTTTCTCTAGATACCACCAATCGTATAATCTGCTCTTCTCTTCGTTGTCTTTCTCTATGAGCTACTGTTACAAGAAAATTATCTCGGTCTCTAGTAATCTCCCGTATAATTGCATTTGATATCCACCTTCCCTCCCTTTGTGGGCGTGGTCTTCTATCAAAACTCTCTGGATTTTCTTCTGTATATACTTCATCATCATAACCTGATTCGTAATTATTATCCATAGCTATCTCCATTTTTATGTTCTATATAATATATGCCCATATCTAACGTATGGCTAATGGAAGAACAAGCATTTTTATTGTGAATCAGGAATGTTCCATATACATAGACTACATTTACGTGATATAATGTAATTCTTGGAACAGGTTAATGACCCCAATTTGAGGTGTTTTATATTGGTTAATTTTCCTGGGCAAACTATAATAAATGAGGTGAAATTATGAATCAACAAGAAAACATGGAAAAAGAAGTTAGAACCGAAGAAGAAATTCTTACAATGGATGATTTCAAAGAAGAGTTAAATCAATCTTTTAAAAAAATACAAGAAGGGGATCTTCTTACTGGAACTGTAATCGGTGTTTCTGATACAGAAGTTACAGTTGACCTTAATTACTATACAGAGGGAATTATTCCTTTAGCTGAGTTAAGCAATGATCCAAGCTTCTCAATTAAAGCAGACATACAAGTAGGTGATACCATTACTGCTGTGGTGTTACGTGAAGACGAAAGAAATGGTAATATTATTCTATCTAGAAAAAGTGCTACAGATGTACTCGCATGGGATACATTAAAAGAAGCAATGGAATCTAAGAAACGTTATAATGTAAAAGTTGCTTCATCTGTCAATGGTGGTGTTATTACTTATGTAGAAGGAATTCGTGCCTTCATCCCTGCTTCACAGTTAGCTACTCATTATGTTGAAGATGTGGAGTCCTACGTGGGACAAACTTTAACTGTTGTTGTTATAACTGTTGATGAAGATAAGCAAAAACTTGTATTATCCGCAAGAGAAGTTTTAAGAGAAGAAGAAGCCTTAGCAAAAACAAATAAGATTTCTCATCTACAGATTGGTTTAGTAACAACTGGTGTTATTGAAAAGATTGCTCCATATGGTGCTTTTGTTAATATTGGTGACGGTTTATCTGGACTTGTTCATATCTCTCAAATCTGCGGTAAACATATTAAATCACCAAACGAAGTTGTGAAAGAAGGACAAGAAGTTACTGTTAAGATTATTGATGTTAAAGACGGAAAAGTAAGTCTTAGCATGAAAGCTGTTGAAGAAAATGCAGAAATTGTTGATGATGTTGAAGAAATTTCTGTTGAATACTCTTCAGGTGAAGAGGCCGGTACTGGACTTGGTGATTTACTTGCTAACTTAAAATTATAATTACCTATTCCTAGGCTACTCATCGAGTTTCTGACGGAATTATTTTGTAGTATAAAATTCGTTTTCAGTCTACCAAAAATAATTAAGGTTAATAGAATTAGAGTTTTATTTACCCATATATTTAAAAATAGAGAGGAGATTGAAAAATAGTTACTTTAACTGTTTTCAATCTCCTCAATAATGCTTTCTATAACATATCACAATCTGTTATTATCAATTCTATCTTACTTTATTGTCACCTTGCAGCTATAAGTTTTCCCATATATCGTAGCTTTAATTAGCACATTCCCCTTCTTAATAGCGGTTACTTTTCCATTAGAATTAACTTTTGCAAATGATTTGTTGGTAGATTTCCAAGTACATATTGCTGTACTATTTAATTTTAAAGACGTAGTTTCTCCGACTTTTAAGTCTATATTCTTTTTACTCATCCCTAATATCTTGAATGTTAATTTATTATTTTTTGCATATTTCTCAGCATAGGAATTTTTTATGCCATATATGGTTGGCGTATTACTATATGTAAAGGCTTCTTTATCAATGCTAGTTACTTTACTAGAAAAAGTTACACTTTTTAATTTTTTACAACTATCAAAAGCCGTATCAACTTTTTTTACAGAATCCGGAATTGTTATATTAGATAATTTAGAACATTGCCAAAATGTACCTTCAGGAATTAGGGTTAATGATTTAGAAAGCTTTACATAAGTCAAAGATTTACACCTTTGAAATACATTTTTACCCATATACTTTACGCCGTCACCCATAATTACTGTTTTTAAATTTTGGCAAGAGACAAAAGCTTCTTGACTTATGCTTGTAGTGCTATTTGAAATTGTTACCTTAGTAAGGTTACTATTAAAAGCAAATGCTTGCGCACAAATATCTTTTACATCACTTCCTATAACTACACTACCTTTGCAAGTACTGGCATCTATTAAGATATTATTAACTATAACCAAAGGATTTTTCTTTTGTTGTTCTCCAAGCCATGGTGTCAGTTGAAAAGCACCTGAACCTATAGATTTTACTGTACATGGTATTTGGATATCTACTAAGTTACTGCAGTTCCAAAAAGCCATTCCATCTATATTCGTAACCGAATCAGTCATAATAACGCTCTTTATTTCTTCATTTCCAGTAAATGCCGATCCTCCAATTGAAGTAACCGTTGTTGGTATTGTAACCTCCTCATCATTCCCCTTATAGGCTATGAGTACGCCATCTTTTATTACAAAATCACTATCCTTTCCATTTGCAACAAATGACGGTAAGGTTACTGAAATAATTATTACGGTAAAGATACTTACTAAAATTCCACCTACTAATACTAGCTTACTATTTCTTTTCATAAACATTTACATTCCCCCTTCAACTACTATTACAGTGTTTTCAAATCTAAACATTATGTTAATATATGGTGAATTATACAGTATATGTAATTAAAAGTAAATATATTATTGTTTTTTCTTTACTTTCTTTTTATGGTAAATATTTACTATTTTTTATACATATGTTGATATTTGGTTTAATATGTTGCATTATGTAATTGTATTATTTTTACAATCAACAATCAAAAAGGAGGGCTAATAAATATTATTATTATGAAACAATTTAATTGTATTAGAGAATAGGAGGATTTAAAATGAAAATGAAATTAACTACCACGTTTTTAATTGCTTGCATATTTACTCAATCTGTGAATCTGAGCTTCCCAAAAACAGTACAAGCCGCGAGCAGCTCAGAATTTACAGGTACTTTATCCATATCGGAGTACAATTTGGATAATGAATTATTTAATTCTAGTGAAAACAATTCAACTCATAAGAACAAAAAAGAACAAAAATTTAATAAAAAAGTTCATACGAAAAAAGCGAAAGAAAAATCCATAAAAAACACTTCTAACAATAACGAGTGGAATATGCAATCAATAAATACAGATAATGTCTCCACCTATAATACAGCATCCAATAAGATAAAGGTAGCTATTATTGACTCTGGTATAGATTATACAGAAGACATAGATGTTACAGAAAGAAAAAATTTTATTCCTGAGCAAGATGATACATCTATCATATACGAAGATTTAACTGGTCATGGCACTGCTATTGCAGGAATTTTAACTGCTAAAAACAATGATATCGGTATTACTGGAATCAATCCCAATATTGAATTGTACTCTGCAAGGGTCTTAGATGAAACTAACTCAGCTCCTACTAGCCGAGTTGTTGATGCTATTGATTGGGCAATTGAAAAAAATGTTAACATCATTAGTATAAGTTTCGGGATAGATTCAGATGCAGATAATTTAAAAGATGCTATACAACGTGCTTATAACGCGGGTATATTAATAATAGCTGCAGCAGGTAATGATGGTAATGTTGAATATCCTGCTGCCTATGATGAAGTTATTGCTGTAGGTTCTGTCAACAGTAATGGTGAAATTAGTCCATCAAGTTCTAAAGGTGAAGAAATTGAAATAGTTGCACCTGGTGAACTAGTAAAATCAACAGGTGCTTTTGGAGGTGAAGTTGTTTCATCTGGTACAAGCATGGCAGTGCCACATGTCGTAGGTGTAGCATCATTACTATGGGAAAAAGATCCATCAGTTTCTAGTGATTTCATTCGTTGTTTAATTGATTATAGTGCTAATTTATATGGAGATCCGTTAATGTACGGAAATGGGTTAATTGATTATGAATATGCCCTTAATATATATGATGATTTCAAAAACGTATATTACCAAAGTAGCAATTTATCAAATTCAATTACTGAAGCCGAAGAAGACTCCATATTAACTCCTAATACTAACCCTATTGACTCTTTTAATGATATTGACTATGTAGAAGGTTCTTGGGTAGGCGACGATCATATATATACCGTTACAAATGCCACTACCTCTACTTCTTTAACATCAACTGGTATCGCTATTATTAAAAAAGGATGTGTCTATCAAGATTATGATAGCTCTGGGTTATCCGGAATGACATCAAATCCATTATGGCATGGGTATTGGTGTCGCCAATATAGTGATGGTAGTTATGAATATTCTTCAAACTATTTATCTGGCTATATGTATCTAACTAGGTTAGCTATAGCTGGCGGAGATAATTCAAGTGTGAGTTTTCCACCTTCAGCTTCTACAAAAGACTCTGCTTCAATGGTTGGTAAGGTAACAACTAGTAGTATTAATGGTGTAGCTTGGACTAATTCTAAAATTCTAGGGACAACTTATACTAATAATAAAACAAACAGAAAATATTTCTTATGGGGTATGGCAATTCACACAGCTACAGATCTATATGCCCATTCTGCGTACTATAAAAATTCTAGTGGCTCATGGGTATATATGTCTCACGACGACGATTTGGCTGATAACAGAGCAGCACAATCTAAACGCTATGAATCTGCTAAAGCAGTTGCTTGTAACATTATCTCAAATGCTGAAAGTGATACGTACGGTAGCATATCCGATTTTGCATTAAGTAGTACATATTACGACGGATCTTATGTGTTAAGAAACTTATGTAGATATGCTGAGGTAGCGGATCCTAGTAATTATTCTTCTAAGAAATCCTACCTTCAAAAAGCTGATTATGCATACAATGGAGGTTAAACGTAGAACTATAACAATTTGAATCACTCTAGATAAAAAAATATACTTAATAGAAC
>NZ_CBDLAM010000142.1:0-10482 GCF_965301125.1 Anaerosporobacter sp.
ATTAGAATCGGGTGTTTATAAACTTGATAATGAGAAAATTTATTTGAATGGAATATTATGTTATACCATTTCTATGTTTTATGATGAGTTAAGACATAGTAAAATTGAACCAGAGATCCAAATTGAAGAGGGACCGGTTTGGGTGTTCGGAGATTCTTTAGCTTGGATTCGCGTTATCGAAAATTAAATAGGAAATGACATAAAAATAGGTGAGCATATGATATGCATCATGCTACAGCAGAAGTATGAAGAGATTTATCTTAGAATTAGCAATGGTACAAGCGCAATTGAGCAACAAGATATAGAGCATATATTTGAACGCTTTTATACAACAGATTTGTCGAAGATGAAAAAGTCTACGGGGCTAGGTTTAGCAATTGCAAAAGAATTTGTTTTAAAAATGGGTGGATCAATCGAGGCGGAGCTTAATAATGGTATATTTGCAATTAATATTCATATAAGTGGATAACCCTTAATAATATCTTAATTTTTACAATAGCATAAACTTAATATATATGTGTTATAACTATAGTAGACAAGTTTTATTTCTATAAAGGAAATATGGTTGAGTAGTAAAATCAAATTAATAAGGAGGTTATATGTATGTTTAAGAAAATTTTTGTAATAGCAGCATTATTCGGATTAGCAGGTGCCTACATTAAGCAATGTTGTAAAAAGACATATTGTACAGTAGACTCAGAGAGTAATGGAAACGGCTAATATGGAAGAGCAGGAAAGTAATTCGAAACAGTAAAAAGGGTATCGATTCTAATATGAGAGTTGATATCCTTTTTACATTTGTTAATGTTGTAGGTTAGGGGAGGAGTGTGTATACTATAGGAAAGGAGTGTAGGTTATGAAAGAAATGTTTAAGAAAAGGAGAGTCTGGCTACTTACATTATTTCCACTAGGGCTGATAGTGCTATTAGTAGTAAGGAATAGTGAGTACATAGCCGAGTATTGGTTTGCTAGAGGAATCTATAGGGTCTATGCACAGAGTATGAGTTTCATAACAGGTCTTGTTCCAATATCTATTGCTGAAATCGGATTGTATTGTATTCCGTTCTTAATAGTATATATTGTCTTTCGTATGGTGAGACGACTAGTACGTGATAAGGAGAATCGTAAGGAGACAATTGCACGTTATGTAGTGAATGCGCTATGTACTATTAGTACAGCATTCTTTCTTTTCATGGTGTTTTGTGGAGCAAATTATTACCGTTATCCTTTTAGTAAGATTTGTGGATTGAAGGTAGAGAAGTATTCCATCGAAGAACTATATGGGTTGTGCGAAGAGCTTGCCCTAAAGGCCAATGACTTGAGAGCACAGATTACCAGTGTAGATGAAGATGGCATATTCAAGTTATCTACTTCAGATTATGAGACAGCTAAAGAGGCAAAGAGAATAATGAGTGAGTTTGGGAAAAATTATGATTCCTTATCAGGATTCTATAGTGTTCCCAAGCCAGTAATAGCATCTAGGGCAATGTCGTATACAGATACAACAGGTTTATTTGTAAGTATTACAGTGGAAGCAAATGTAAATGTAGATGTTGCTGATTATGGAATTCCAGCTACTATGTGCCATGAACTTGCGCACCAAAAAGGATATATGCGAGAAAATGAGGCAAATTATATCGCGTACTTAGCATGTATGAACTCTGATAATATTGAATTTCAATATAGTGGGGTTATGGATGCTTTATCCTATGCAACAAGTCAATTATATGATCATGATATAAAACTCTATAAAAAGATAAGAGCTATGTATAGCGAAGAAGTATTAGCGGATCGTGTTGCAAACGCTGAGTATTGGAACACTTATCATAACGAGGTAATTAGTACGGTATCATCAAAGATTAATGATGCATATCTAAAGGCTAACAATCAAGCAAGTGGAGAACAGAGTTATGGCGAAATGGTAGACTTGATGTTAGCGGAGTACCGGGCACGTAAGTCTTCCAAAGAATAATGCTAGGATTCCGCCAGTGGCAACTTTAATATGAATGTTGAACCGCCACCGGGTGTGTTTTCTACTTGAATGTAGCCGTTATGGAGCGTCATTAACTCTTTAGCTACGCTAAGTCCAAGTCCAAAATGAGAAGTATCATTTCTAGAAGGATCTGCCCGATAGAATCGATCAAATATGGAAGCTTTGTGTTCATCAGGAATTCCAATACCATGATCGATAATATATAGATAGAACCAATGTTTGTTTACATAAGGTCGAAGGATAATTGTACTATCTATAGGAGAGTAACTAAGGACGTTATCAATTAGAATTCCAATGACTTGTGTTAAACGAGTCTTGTCCACTTCAATTGGTGGAAGTTCTTCATCAGGAAGATCTAAGTCTAGGTAATGCTCTCTTTTTTTGCATGCTTCATAGAAGGAGTCAAATAAATCAATTAGATAGGGTTCGGTTTCTATAAGTTGCCTTTGAATATGCCATGTTTTAGAGTCGCTAGATGCAAGTATTAACATATCACTAATAAGGCGTGACATATAAGTGCATTCTTCAATAATCTTATTTATGAATTTCTTTGAATCCACTCCATCAATAAGAAGTGCAGAGGCGTTAGTTTGTATAATAGTAAGTGGTGAACGTAAGTCATGAGAAGCAGAGGCAATAAACGTGTTTTGCTTTTTTTCATTTTCTATAGCAGGTTTCAAAGCTTTATTAACTAGATAGCAGCTTACAAAAAAGAGACCAATATTACCTATAATAGCAATCCCAACAAACAGTAGTGATTGGATAATCTTATCATTAAGTTCTTGTGGGCGAAACTGAATTAAAGTAAGTTGTAATGTGGTATCACCTGTTGAAATTAATGAAATAGATGCATATGCAACACTTGCATGTTTTGGTTGGATTTCATAGATTGGGGATGCAATCTTAGTAGGTGAAGTAAAATTGGAGGTAAGATTCATTCCATCATTCATTGCCAGTTTTTCAACAGAAGAGATTACATTTTCTCGTTGAGATTCATAATCTGTATGAGTATCGTGTGGTATATTCGTAGAGAAAGGATTCCATGAACCGTTATATAAGAAAGGAATTCCGTTCTCTCTAATATGTATTATAAGTTTATATTTTGTTTCCATTTGAGAAAGCCATCCGTGTGAGATTATCTGCTCGGTTTGCAATTTATAATTAATAGTATCCTGAACCGTTTTATAACTATCTAAGGAGTGAGACTTAATTTGTTTTAGATTAAGAAATAAGGAACCAATTATACTGATAGTTAAAATTAAGCTACTTAAGGAGGTAAATAGAAGAATTAGATGTTTTCTTAATTGTTGTAGCATGGTTCTACTCCTCCCTCAATGTATACCCAATATTATGTATTGTTTTAATAACTATATTTGCTTTAACAGAATGAAGATGGCGTCTCAAAAAATGCATATAGTTATCTAAGTTTCCATTTTCTACAAAGTTATCAGGGCCCCAAACGTAAGCAAAGATTTGTTCCCTATGAAGTACTTGATTAGGATGTCTCATAAAATATTCAAGTAGATCACTCTCTCGTTTAGCTAGAGGACAACTTTTAGTTGGAGTTTGAATCTGTTGAAGAACGGCATCAAAGGTCAAATTACCAAAGGATAGTAGCTTGGTTTCAGTTAGGTGATGGGGTCGTCTTGCAAGAGCGCGGACACGTGCTAACAATTCCTCAATTGCAAATGGTTTTACAACATAGTCATCAGCGCCAGCATCCAGTCCGTCAATACGGTCATTAATTTGATCCATAGCTGTAACCAGTATAACCGGGACTGCTATATGATTACTGCGAATTTTCTTTAGTATAGTAAGTCCATCCATGACAGGTAACATACGATCTAAGATGATTACGTCATAAGAATGTTGTAAAACATAATACAATGCCTCCTCTCCTGTATAGCAGATATCTGTATTATATCCTTGAGTCTGCAAATGAAAACTAATGCTGTCACATAAGTTTTTGTTATCTTCTATTATTAATATTCGCATAATAAACTTGGTTCCTTTACGTTCGTGGATTTTGCTATGTATCCTAATCATAAGGATTGTACTTAGCTATATACAGTGTATCATAAATTTCTCTAAAAAAAATCTAAATTGAACAATAATAGGAATATAAAGGGAATAAACCGTATCTATTTAACGCCAAATTATTATTAACTTGAGGCGGTTTAAACGGGAACAACCAACTAAGGTATGGTTTAAAGCTTTTATTAAGATTTGAATGATAGTATGAAAGACAGTAAGTGATAAAGATTACAAAACTATGCAATGAGGAGGAAATGAAATGATACAAAGAAGGGGATATAGCTTTATACATAAGGCCAGTAGCTTATTGATGGTTATATGTTTAATTCCAACTGTAATTACTGGGTGTGGGAAAAATTCAAGTAATGGCTCCGAAGATGAGGTACCTATGGGGAGATATGTAGAAGAAGAGATTGCCATGCCTGATGGTGTTGCAAAAGGGAAGGAAATAGCATTTCAATTACTAAAAAATCCTGATGGAGCTCTGGAGATTGTTTCATGTAATAGGAGCAATACGGATGATGAATATATATATGAGTATGATGGAAATACATGGAACAAACAAGAGACAGATTGGATTAGTAAAGCAAGCGACTTGAAGAACATGCTAAATATGTCATATGGGGGTGATGGTAGCATATATGCAATGTATTTAGAATATGGTGAGAAGAGTAGCCAAGTAGAAATTGCAAAAATTAAAAAAGATGGTTCTATCGAAAAGGTAACTATTGATGATTACAAAAGCGAAATGCAGTTTGATAAGACACCGTTCTCATTTTTAGAAACGGGGAAAGATTCCTATGTTGCAATTGGTTTCGGATCAGGAAACATATATAAAGACGGAAAGAATATAGATTCCTTTGAGATAGGAGACTATCCCTTTGCTTATTCGAATAATCAAATAATGGCATTAACAAAGGATTCAACAGGTATCCAAGTTGTTGATATTAACACAGGAGAGATAGTAAATGAATTAAAACTTCAAGATAATAATATACCACAAGCGTTCTCTGCAGATAATCAGGGAAATTGGTACGTGGTCTCAGCGGGTGGTTTATATCGTATTGCGAAAGACGGTAAGACATGGGAATTGGTAATAGATGGTTCTTTAACAATGATGAATGATCCATCTATATCAATTGATACAGTTGTTATTGGAACGGAAAACGATTTTTACATCATGTATGAAGGTGAGGAAGGAAAGCGTTCCCTTTATCATTACTATTATGATAAAGATATGCCAACTACTCCGAGCACCACATTAACCATCGCCTCGATGGAAGAGATTCCTACGATTAAAAATGCAATCCAGTATTTCCAAAAAAGTAATCCAGATATTAAAGTTGATTACCAAATTGGGTTGCAAGACAATACGGCTATGACGAAGGAAGATTACATAAAGAATCTTAATACGGAGTTATTAGCAGGAAAAGGTCCAGATATTCTTCTATTGGACGGTATAAATGTAGAGTCTTATATTGAAAAAGGAGTGCTAGAAGACTTAGGAGATATCATTAATCCCCTATTGGATCAAGATGAGTTACTGGATAATGTTATCTCAAATTATAAAAAGGAAGATAAAATTTATTGTTTCCCAATAAGGGTTGGAATTCCTGTTGCATATGGGGAAACTGATGCCGTTCAAGCAACAACATCATTACAGAGCTTGACTTATTTCGCAGCTACACATAAGAATCCGCCAATATTTGAAGATCAGTTTCTTAATACAACAGATCTTATTAACATTATGAATCTTTGTTATTCATCAGATTTTATACAAGATAATAAAGTGTTAGAAGCGGAAATGAAAGAATTTCTCTTATCATTAAAGGAAATGAAAGAGGAATTGGTATTAGTAGAGGGAGATCAAGAAGAAGGGATGGACTACTTTAGTATAAATGGAGATAATTTCGGCGATAGTTTGTCCATATATTATAAAAAGCAGAGTTTAAGTATTCGGATACTAAACAATATGTATGATACATATCCAATTTATGAAGCAATTGAGAAGAACAAAGGAACTGTAGACGCAATTGGAAATCAATTCATACCTCAGGGCCTGATATCTATAAATGCTGCTTGTAAAAAGAAGGACATAGCGACTGAATTTATTGGTATACTATTATCAGATAAAGTACAAAGTAAAAATCTTTCTGATGGTTTTCCTATAAATCAAAAAGCTTTAGATGAGTTTCAAAAAGCAAAGGATGATTTTACATTTTATGATAGGGATTCCTTTGAGGCGACACAACCAAGTGAAGACAAGCGACAAGAGATCATAGCAATGATAAGGAAGGTTAATATACCTATTACAGATGAAAGATTGCGGAATTTATTTATGGAGGATGCTAAAGATTACCTAGAGGACAAAATTGATTTGGATACAGCTACTGAGAAAATTATGTCCAAAGTGAATGTTTATCTAAATGAGTAGATAATTAACCATATTTAAATAGAGTAGAATTCTTTATATAAACTAGAAACCGAATTGGTTATGGAATAAGAGGCCAATTCGGTTTGCTTTGTTATTTCTTATAATTTGGATTATTCTCTTACAAGAACCTTCTCAATTTCAGCGATATATAACTGATGAAAGTCCTTACTAGGATACCATTTATCAATTAAAGAAGGATCTAGGAAGCTGGATTCAACTAATGGTTGAGCAAAGAGTTTTTTGCAAATAAGTACAAGTTTAGCTTCTTCAAAGTATGGAGTATCAAGATCTGTGGCTACAGTAAGACCTGATTTACTAACCTTATCTTCATCACGTCCAGATACCTTACCTAAGTAAGCTAATGTCTCTCTATATTTATTATCGTAGAAGGATAATGAAAAATGAGTGGAACTATCTACGAATTCTTTAGTAAAGCGTTGAGGACGAATCACGGTGAATGCCACATCTCTACCCCACATAACACCAAGTCCACCCCAAGAGGCAGTCATGGTATTTACTTTGTTATCTTTCGCTGCAGTTACAAGCATCCAGTCACTACCGATTAATTTACAGACATTTTTGTCTATTTCAGTTGCTTTAATTACTTTGAACTCTGACATATAAAACTCCTTTCGTTCTTCAAATCATTATATATTCTATGTAAAAGTTTCTTTTAGTATATCATATTATAAGCTTAAAAACTCAAGCATTTTATTACATACATAAGGTGGTTTAATGCTACTTTACTTTTTAATCTTTACTTTTTTATTTTATTTATTTTAAATTAATCTATATATAGGTGTTAATAATTAATAAAATATGTTGATAAATGGAAAATTCAATGATATAATATGCTTATTTTATATGATTAATATAGGCTTTATCATAAGTTCTACGCTGTAGTAAAATATAGAGGAGTAATTAATCTATTATATATGGTACTACGAGAATAATTAATGAGAATAAGTATTACACCAACAAAATATGATAATCTTTAAGTATTAGTAATCAAAAAGATTATTACCAGAGAAATTTTTAAATCATAAACTATTAATAGGGCGAATACAAAATATTAGTGTATGGTTAGGAGAATCAGAATGATTTATAAAAGATTTAGAGCAGTACTAGTAGTTAGCTTTATATTTTTAATGTTATTCACTGGATGTACAAATAAAGAACAATCAGGTAAGGAGTCAATAAAAACGGATAGCGTAGGAACCGATTCCTCGGAACCAGATTCAACGTCTCTAATAGGAGAAGAAGAAAGTACTCCTGCTCCAAGTGATGAGTTACTTGGTTTGTCACCGATCGGTATAAAGTTCTATAGCGGTGACACTCATAAGGGAGATGCTGATATAGTATTTATTAATTCCGATACTGGTTGGGATGCCCTTTATGATGTAGGTGATACTCATCAGCAAAATGTAACACTGTATAAGACAATTGATGGAGGGTTACATTGGGATAAGATTACTAGTACGTATGATAAGAACTATACAATACCCCTTGAGGCAAAAACAGGTATCACATTTCTTGATGCCAATTATGGGTGGATAACAACCATGACACCTCAAGAAGGATATATTGGGGTATTTAGGACTGTAGATGGAGGTTACAATTGGGAAAAACAAGAGATTGCAGTTCCGACAGAATACAGTACGGATCTATTTTGTACTCAGCCACCGACTTTTTTTTCGGAAGATCAAGGTGTTTTATTAATTGAGCATTCTGATGATAGTGTTAGAATATTAGACCCTCTAGTTTTTATAACAACTGACAAAGGAGATACTTGGATACAATTAGATAAAGACTCTGATGAACAAAACATTAAATGGACCTATTCTGAAGATGCTAACGGAGACATTATGTGGAGTGTTACGTATAATAACCAGTTATGGAAATCGAATGATGGAATGATGTGGGAGATATCCGATTAATATTTGTTTAATTATTTGAGAGTTATCTAAAAAGTTATTAGGTATAGTATCGTTAAATAAGGATAAAGACTACACTACTGTATTTTTTTAGAAGAGTTAAAATATGAATTGTGTAAAAGAAGCGGAGCAAAGCTCCGTTTCTTTTACTAAAAATATTAATTAGGTAGTTTAGATGCTATATTTGCATCTCCCCATAATACTGCCAAATGGTAGGTGCTATACCATTAATAGAATAACAGCCACTCATTGACGTGGGTGGAGTATTAAAGGTTGAACCACTCGGATAGTTAGCACCCCAAACTGTTTTCGCATATCCTGGGGAGTTTGTTGTGCCCATAATAGATTGCCATGATCCTTTACTGGTATATACTCCTGTATAATATTTGGAATAAGAAGAAGTAATTTTGTCGACAAATCCTTTAAACACCTGGTAATTCAAGGTGGAATAAGTACTGATGTCACTAGATGTAAGCCAACCACCGAAACCAGATTCTATGTCTGCAAAAATTGTGTACATATTTACATTAGTTTTAAAACTTAGTGCAGTAACTGCAGAGGATGCTTGTTGTGCACCCCAATTATGAGCTAGTGTTGATGTGTAGGAACTTGCGCTTTCATATAGGCTATCTTTTTCGGGACCTTGAATCCCCCAATACATGTATACTTTCTTTGCTAGTGAAGCTCCAGTATTATTGAAATAAGTAGAATTTGCTGTTAATCCATATCCAATACGACCAGCATAAAAATCATGAGAAGTAGAACCAGTTGGGAAAACAGCGGTATCGCTATCAATACCATAATACATAAATATCATCCTTTCATATGTTTTGATTTAGTAATTTGTTAGTTAACTGATCAATTAAGTTCTTTGTGAAATCACATATATTAAAGAGAATTTTATTTTCATAATGTAAACACAAAAGTAATAAAATAACAAATTTTTTTAGAATTCTTTAATAATGGGTCTTATAATGGTTTCTATCGAGAATTTAGTAAATCTAGAGGAATATTACTGATAGTGCGCTAATTTATATATCTCTGAGTGATCTGTTTTCTAAATTGTCACTTGGAGAATTATCTTTTATTCTATAGCAGAAAAATAAGTCACGGGCTATGCAGGTGTGCTTAGCTTCAGCTTCAAGTAAAAACTATATGATATAATTACATGGATTTCCAACTGGAAAAATACAGTGGAGTTAGGGGAACAAAAAAGCCCCTAGTAGGGGCAGAGCAAGCCACCAACTAAGTTGGTGATCTTGACTATAGAACCGGATCTATATAGATCAAGTGATTCTTTATTATGTTTACTCCTATTATTAGAAGTTTATGATTTATTGCTACTATTAAGTTTTTGTAGGGCATCCTTAAGTTTCTCAGGAATTGGAAGACCAAGTTGTCCGGCATTCTCTAATATGCTAAACCCCTCATTTGCCAAATAAAACATAATGACCAATGTTCTAATCGTACGTCCTGTTCCAACAACGTAATTGTCGATTATATTTCCCATAGTTACTATCAAAAAAATTAAAAATTTTTTTGATATACCTTTAAAGCCTACTGTACTTGATAATTTTTTAGTGTGAATAGCCAATAAAATTCCAGTAATATAATCAATGGCGGTAAAGGCAATAAGCGCATAAATGAGTGAATCAAATCCTGCAAAAATCCACCCAGCAACTCCTTCTATAATATGTTTCATAATTAACCTCCTTGTTTATCGCTTGTCCAAAAGTATGGTTTTTAATTTATTTAAAGCTCTATTTTTCATTTGATTTACAGCTTGCCTGGTAATACCATTGGCATTTGCAGTTTCAGTGACGGTGAAACCTTCATAAAAAATCATTTTAATAATTATAAATTCTGGCTTTGTTAAAAATTTTTCCAAGAAATCATAATCAACATTTAAATATTGGTCGTTAGTGGCTGTTAGTGCATCCAAATAATATAATTCCTTTTCTGTTAATTCGGAATATGATTTGAAGTCTTGTATTTTTATTATATTTATCAGATTCTTAATATAATTGTTGTGAATTGATGTTGCTAGGTATGAAAACATGCAGCCGTGATCTGTATTTTGTATTTTT
>NZ_CBDLAM010000143.1:0-9022 GCF_965301125.1 Anaerosporobacter sp.
TACAGACACAACACCAGATACAGACACAACACCAGATACAGACACAACACCAGATACAGACACAACACCAGATGTAGGCACAACACCAGATACAAACACAACATCTCCAAAAACGGGCGATGATAGCCTCGTGACACTTTGGGTTAGCATGCTGCTTATTAGTGTTTGTGGAGTGACTGTAATTCTGTTGGTAGAAAAAAAACGTAGAAACGTAAGATAAAATAACTTTATAAAAACAATTCGAGGGAGATACCATTGCATTGGTATCTCCCTCTTAGAGTGTAGGACTTTTGTGCTAATAAGTATATTAATCAATTTATATTGTAGTAGGAGGATTCACAATGAAAAAATTACAAAATCGACTTATCCTTGTAATTGTATTCGGCATCCTTCTTGCTACATTCATCAGCAGTGGAATCTCGCTGATGAGTTTAATTTCCATAAGCGAAGCACGTAGTATGAGTATTCTCAATAAAGAATTGAAACTGAGTGCCTCCTATATCGACGAGACCTTTGCAGATGTAGAAAAGTTCACGGCTACCCTTTCGGATTATTATCTGGAGAATTGTCCAGAACCTTCAAAGCTGACAAGTGCCGAAGGAGCGGAGTACATGAATACATGTAAAGAGCTTGCAATGACACTCATTAAAGATACTGAGATTCTGTGTGCCACTTATTTCCGACTGAATCCAGAACTCGTAGATTCGAAAGGTACGGGAGTTTTTTTTTTAAGTGCTACCGTTGGACTGCGCTGAAAAAAGAAACTTCTATCAATTAAATCCTTACTTTGACAGAAGGACACAATAATGCAGTCTTGCAAATGTGAAAGGTATGCTATGCAAAGAAGAAATCAAACAATGAAAAATACACTGACTTCCTTTTTCGGTAAGGCTTTACTGTGCCTCCTTGCCCTTGTTTTTATTGTGGTTGTAGCTCTGTTTACAGTCAGAAACATCAATCTCAGTCTTAATAAAGAAAGAACAACCAATATAAATCTGCTTATGGGTAGAATTTCCATGAATATCGAGTCTTCTCTAGAACAGCAGTGGAACCATGTAATCTATTTCAAAAATGACTTTAAAAAGAATCATCCGGATACAATGGAGTCGGTGTTAAGCTATCTGAGTGAGGCAGAGAGCAATACATCCCTTCATATCAAGCGTGTGTATGTCATTGATAAGGATGCCCGATGCTACCGTTTGATGGAAAAAGTTATCGTTGGAAGGACAATTCCGTATTGTTATCCGACCAAAAAATATGCAGTATTTCCACTGAGGAATTTCAAATCAGCAATGAAGACAATCATATGATGTTTGTCGTGCCTTTTGAGGGACCTATTCTCGTGGAAGATAAGACCATTACCCATATCGCCATTGCGGTGTTAAGCTCTCCTCCGACCATCTGCTGACTCTTATCAACGATGTGCTGGATTGCGGCAGATGTTTTGCAAAGCTCCGGTCTCGGGGATTTCGCTTTGATTACCCATGTGGGCAAAGAAAATACCAGTATCAACTCCTGGGGTGCAGTCGGAAATCTCTATGAAGGAGCCACATCCAGCGATACAAAGCTTTTGGCTTTGGTGCAGGAATACTTCAAAAACAATCCAAAGGTAGATGCTCCAACAGAGCAGAGACCATAGCTTTTGCATATTTCCTTTCATAGGACAATCCGGTAATGGAATAAATATAGAAAGAGCAAGTATAAAGAAGGTTTATATGGACTTATCAATAGAAGGATTAAATCGTATGCAGAGCATGAATATTATGGATTTAAAAAGAGAAGAACTTGTGAATGCCGAAGATGTTGTGATTGATACTACAAAAAGTGCTCTGAGCAGGATTCGTTCCTTTATAGAACAGACAAAAAATCCGTTTGCACAGAATGTGGGCAAGTACATTTTGCAGATTGGGTTTATGGAAGAAACACAGGACTTAATTGATGATAGGATGCTTTTACTTACGAAAAGAAAGACGCAGATTATGGTTTGATAAAGGGGAACGCAGATGAAAGCAAAAGAGTTTTATAATACAGCTATTTATCTCCGTTTGAGTCGTGATGATATCTCCACCAATGGTGGAGCGGACATTGATGGCAGTAAGTCAGAAAGCAATAGTATCAGTTCACAAAGAGATATGATTCGCTCATATATTAGGAAACAAGACAATATGGAAATCTATGATATATATGTGAACGATGGATGGTCAGGAGCAAATTTCGACAGACCGGAGTTTAAGCGAATGATGCAGGATATAGAGGCTGGTAAAATTGATTGTGTGATAGTAAAAGATTTATCCAGATTAGGACGAGATTATATAGAAGCCGGGCGGTTAATACAAAAGACCTTCCCGGCTTTTTCTGTGCGTTTTATTGCACTTACTGATCATTTTGATTCACTTACCGCAGATTATAATGAGACATCTTTAGTGGTTCCGGTAAAGAATTTTGTGAATGACTCTTATTGCAGAGATATTTCAAGTAAGGTAAGAAGTCATCAAAAGGTAAAACGAGAAAACGGAGAGTTTATTGGAGCTTTCTGTGTATATGGTTATAGAAAGAGTTCTGAAAATCGTAATGCTTTAATACCGGATGAATATGCTGCGGATATTGTGCGAAAGATTTTTGCATGGAAAATAGATGGGTATAGTAATCTTGCTATTGCAGAAAAATTAGATGAACTGGGGATTCTTTCTCCTATGGAATATAAAAAGATGCAGGGAGCCAAATTTCAGACAGGATTTGTTACAAGAGTAAAAACAAAATGGTCAGCAGTTGCAGTAAAGCGGAAAGCACATATTTATGCAGGACTTTTATTCTGTGGAGATTGCATGGAACCGATGATACGCAGAGTAAATAGATACAAAGGAAAGGAAACCGTTTCTTTTATCTGTTCCACAAAGAATAAGAGTGGGGAATGTAGCAGGCATACGATTTCAGAGGAAGATTTGAATTATCTGGTATTAACAGGACTTAGACAGCAGGTATCCCTATTTTTAAACAAAAACAAGGTACTTAATGCTGTTGAACAGATGGAAATAAACTTTGAAGAAGTTGTTTCTTTTGATAAAGAGATTGAAAAACTGCATAAGGAACAGGATAAATACTTGTTTCTTCGTGCGGGTTTGTATGAGGATTTAAAAAATCAGATTATCACGGAGGAGGATTTCAAAAATTTCAGAGAAATATACGAAAACAAGTATCGTGAACTGGAACAGGCAATCTGTAATCAGGAGGAAACGATAAAGAAGCTTTTTAAATCTGGTGTTATGGCTGGCAGAAATCTGGAACAAATGAAATCAGTTATGCAGATAACAGAGCTTGACAGAGTTACACTTATTTCGTTTGTAAAACGGATTCTTGTATATGAAGATAAGAGAGTTTATCTGGAACTTAGATATAAAGAGTTATTTTCGAAAGTTATTAAGCCTTAGCAGCTATGTGGAAACAAGGCAGCATAAAGAAAGGAGGAAAGTCGGTACACCGGCTTGTGTAAATGGCTAGAACCTCTAAAAAAAAGCAGATGGATACAGAGATTGCAGTAGGAAGAAAATCAGAAAAGATTTATTCTGTTGGAATATATGCAAGATTATCTGTGGATGCTAAGTGCATGGCTTGCGAGCAAGCCAGAAAGAATGAATCCATTGAAACACAGATTGAGATTGCGAAAGCATTTATCAAAAATCAGAATGATATGGTTATATTTGATTGTTATTTAGATATAGGAAAAACGGGGACGAATTTTCAGAGAGATGGTTTTGAACGCATGATGAGGGATGTAAGAATGCGTAAGATAGACTGCATCATCGTAAAAGATTTATCCCGTTTTGGCAGAAACCATATAGAAACCGGGAATTATATTGAAAAGATTTTTCCTTTTATGGGAGTGCGTTTTATTGCTGTCACGGACAATTTTGACAGTATGAATATATCAGGACAGAATGAAACATTAAGTGTTAATTTAAAGAATCTGGTAAACGAAATGTATGCAAAAGATATTGCAATAAAGGTGAAATCCAGCCGACAGACAAAATGGGAACAGGGTAGCTATACAGGTGGTGTGCCACCTTACGGCTACCGGGCAGAGTGGATTGGTGATAAAAAATGTCTTTTCATAGAAGAAACTACCTCCGATATAGTGAAGAAAATATTTGATTTATTTCTTTCTGGTAAAAATATGAAGGAAATTGTTCGTTGGCTTTACGAACAAAGGATTTTAAGACTTACGGAATATCATAAAACGGGAGAGGTATATTGTCTCGTAGGAGGGAAACTTCAGGAATGGTCAAGAGGAACTGTCAAAATGGTTTTGACAAATCCGGTGTATATCGGGTGCCTTGTACAGGGAAGAACCTGTGGAAAAGATTATATGATGCGTGACAAGCATGATATTGCTTCTGAGGATTGGTCTGTAAAGGAACATACCCATGAAGCAATCATAAGTGAAGAATTGTTTTTTCAAGTGGCAAAAAAATTTGAAAAATCCTCTGTGTATTGCAACAAAAGCGGATATTCCCAAAATGTCCCATTAGATGAGGATGTATTTGCAGATGTTCTTTATTGTGGAGACTGTGGTGCAAAAATGAGAAGAATATCTGCAATAAAACAGTTCAGCTCCAAAGGACGTGTCAGGACATATAGTTATAATTGTCCAAAGATAGAGCGTATTGATGAGGATAAATGCGTTACAAAGAGTATTACTTTAAATTCTCTTAATGGTATTGTGAAAGAAGCAATCCGACAGGAGTTATCGTTATCTGCAATGCGGCTAAAGGATATTACACAAAGCAATAATATGGAAGCAGAACGCTTAAAAACAGAATGGAATAAGGAACTGCTGGCATTGGAGAGAAAAATTGCCAATATTACAAAACTTGGAAGTGAGCAATACCTAAAATACCGAATGGGTGAAATGGAAGCAGAATCTTTTAAAAATATGAAAGGATATAATAACAAAAAGATTGCTACATATCAGAAAAAAAGGGAACAAGTTGCAGAAAAACTTAGAACAATAGACTATGAAACAGTTCAGAAGAACCATTTTTTTAGAGCTTTGGTAAAGGGGAGTGAAAAAAGTGAGTTGACAGCAGATGTTGTCAGAACCATGATTAACAGAATAGAAGTTTATCAGGACCATCGGGTGAAAGTGATTTTTGCTTTTAAGAGAAGTGATATTCCGCTTAAAGGAAAGGAGGTCATTTAGAATAGAAAGGTATCAAATTGCAATTTATATAAATGTCAAGCTAAGAATGTACATTTTTGATCACTTAACGATGCTCAAGTTCGTTACTCATCATCTACATTGATGTATTCTTTTAATCGATATGACTTACCTGTTATATTTACAACATGAGAATGATGAAGTACACGATCAAGGATTGCATTTGCTATAACAGGATCAAAGTGTAAGTTATACCATATAGCAGTAAAAATAATAAAGAAAAGATAAAAAGGTTGTGTGAGTATACTATGAAGAAACAAGGAAATCCTAATTTGAATAGAACAGAAACATTCTATAGTGAAAAAGATCTGAAAGATGCAATGAAAAATGGCTATGGAATGATTTGTGTTAGAGGAGAAATTGCAAAGAAAGTGTATAAAAATATTGATAATAACCCTAAACTAAATAAGTTATCAAATGTATTAATTTTAGGAGGACTATTCTTGTGGCCTCTTTTGTTGGTTGGGATTGGTGGTAAAATTCTAACAGCTACTGATTTTAAACACTATAAAATTATAAATTGCACATCAGAAGAACTAATTTTACAAAGAATTTAGGGAAGATAAAAGACTAATATTTTGGATGTGGATATTAGAGATAGGTCTATTTCGTGCTTCAAAGAAAATTGAATTGAAGTGTAAAATATATCTGATAAATTAAAGGGTCGCAAGGGTCGGAAAATCTAAAAAAGTATGTAAGAAAAAATACAAGAAGCAGAAACACGCAGTTTTTTGATAAATATTCTACTCCAATACTCTCAAAAAGTCCTAGACCCCTCAAGCTGCGCTTAATGAGGCAAAATAGTTGAACGTAGCGTTAAGTGTTATGATTATCTTGAGATATCTCAGGAGGAATGAATATGAATAAACCTATAGGTATTAATAAAGTGGCAGAGCAAATGGGATTGACGAGTCGAACTTTGTGCCATTGGGAATCTGAAAAATTATTTAACAGTATAAGAGATGTTGAATCTGGTTGGCGTACTTACGATGAAAATGCAATACTATGTATTCAAATTACTGTACTTCTAAGAAACATTGATATACCTATCAAGGAAATTAAGTCGACTATAGATTGTATGAATATTAGCAAATTATATGAAGTAATTTCGAATAAAATTAGACTTATAGACAATGAAAGTGCAGAAATTATATTTAGAAGGAGGCAATTGGAACAGTTGTTATCATTCTTGTCGGAAAGAAGTAATTTAATTGTTGCATCTATGGTTGCTGAAACTTTGGGAAGTATAGCAAATGAATTATTGTTCCGAATGGGACGGAGGTTGAAAGTAACTACAATAAATTAGCAATGAATTTAAAAATGTTAGCACTTGCCAAATTATGATAATCTGATATAATAGAATTATAAAAGGCAATCGCCACAGGGTGGTTGACCGAAATAGGAACGAAAAAACCTTCCTGGACTGGCCAAAGTACAGGGAAGGTTTTTTTACATTAGTGACAAATCAAATAAATGAATGTCAGTAGTGCTATGATGAACATACCAAATTGGATTAAGTCTTTAAAATCAAACTTATTGTTCATAGACATCACCTCCATTCTATGTAGAATGAAGGTCAACCACCCTATACACGATTGCCAGCAGTTAGAATAACTGCTCAGGTAAATTATACCATAGGAGTAAGAGGAACACAAGTTCGAATTAAAGGGAAGGGTATTTTTAATGTATACGAGAATGTTCTTAGTGAAAAGGCACAAGTGTGCAGTCGCCACAGAGTGGTTACACGATAGAAGAACATAAAAACCTTCCTGTACTGAAGAAAGTACAAGGAAGGTTTTTGACGTTAATTTTTGATTTTCTATTTCAACTTTACTGAATATGTATGATATGGTATAGTATACAAAGAAAATACGATGATTGCAATAAGGAGGCATTATGGGAAAAGATGTAATTATAGCATGTGATTTTAATAGCAAAGAAGAGGTAATGAAGTTTCTATCGAAGTTCGAAGATGAAAGCTTATATCTGAAAATTGGTATGGAATTATTCTATAGTGAAGGACCTCAAATTATTAAAGAAATTAAGAAACAAGGGCATAAGATATTCCTAGACCTTAAACTCCATGACATTCCCAATACCGTTATGAAGGCAATGCGTGTCTTAGCTGATCTTGATATCGATATGTGTAATGTACATGCCGCTGGTACAATTCCAATGATGGAAGCAGCGTTAAAGGGGCTTACGAGAGAAGACGGAACAAGACCTCTTTTAATTGCAGTAACGCAATTGACATCAACGAGTGAAGAAACAATGAAAAAAGATTTATTAATTAATGAACCTATTGAAGAAGTAGTTTCCCATTATGCTAAGAATGCGAAGATATCTGGGCTAGACGGAATTGTATGTTCTCCATTAGAAGCAAAAGGAGTTCATGATTCATGTGGAGCACAGTTCTTAACAATAACACCAGGTATTCGATTTGCTACCGATGATAAAGGTGATCAAACTCGAGTAATGACTCCGGCCCAAGCGAAAGAGATGGGATCGGATTATATTGTTGTTGGAAGACCAATCACAGGTGCTGAGAATGTAGTTGAGGCATATAGAAGATGCGTCAAGGAATTTGTTGGATAAATCTATTTAATAGAACAGAATCAAGTATTAATGGAGGTATTGATAGTGGGTTTTGACAAAACAAAACTAAAACAAATACGATGGTTAATCGTTTTTGTTGCTGTGATAGTATGTGCACTTATGTACAGCAATACAGTTGTAACGGGGATTGTTATAGGTATACAAATAATAAAACCATTTATCTATGGTGGTGTTATTGCGTTTATCTTAAATATTCCACTAAAATTATTTGAAAATAAATTATTAAAAAATTGGAATGGAAAATTGGCAAAAAAGGTAAAGCGTCCCATCTGTATCTTATTGTCAATCATAACAGTTTTACTAATTATATCACTTGTAATAGTTGCGGTTATACCACAACTTGCTATTACAACTACAGAATTAGGACACCAAATTCCAGTGTTTATTGATCGTATTATTGATTGGTTAGAGCAATTAAGTGTTGAATATCCTAGTTTGAAGAAACAGATTATGGAATTAGAGAACATGGAAATTAACTGGAAAACAATGATACCTAACGTAATTGATTTTATGAAAAATGGTTTTGGAAATATGTTATATTCCACAGTGACAGTTGCTGGCAGTATTATAGGCGGAGTTATTAATTTCGTAGTTGGAATTATCTTTTCACTCTATATATTAATACAGAAGGAAAAGTTATCCAGTCAAGGAAAAAGAATTATGTCAGCTTATCTACCGACAAAGGTTGACCATAGAGTGAGAGAAGTATTGGCCCGTTTGCATAGCAATTTTACAAATTTTATATGTGGACAGTGTTTAGAAGCAGTTATTCTTGGTACATTGTTCATTATAACTATGACTATCTTTAGAATGCCATATGCTGTGACAATAGGGACATTGATTGCATTTACAGCATTAATACCGATTGTTGGTGCCTTTATAGGTTGTGCAGTCGGAGCATTTATGATCTTGATTAACAGTCCAACTCAAGCCTTGTTGTTTATTATTCTATTTTTGATATTACAACAGATTGAAGGAAATTTGATTTATCCAAAGGTAGTTGGAAATTCAGTTGGATTACCTTCCATTTGGGTTTTAGTGGCGGTAAGTGTTGGTGGAAGTCTGTTTGGTATTGCGGGAATGTTATTCTTTATCCCAGTTGTATCTACCGTATATTCATTGTTACGGGATGATGTTAATATACGAAATCGGAAAAAGAAACGTATTATTAATGAGGCTTCGGTTATTGAG
>NZ_CBDLAM010000143.1:9032-10383 GCF_965301125.1 Anaerosporobacter sp.
AATCAAGAAATAATAATTGAGAATAAAGAAATAATAATTGAGAATAAAAAAGTAACAATAGAGAAACATGAAAAATCATCAGAAGAACAAGAGAACTAAATGTTTTTGAATAGAAATTAGCAAGCATATGAAATAATATGAGGGATGGGAATGGGATGAGAATAAGTAAGCGGTTTTATAAGAATGTATTATGTCTGTTGCTGTGTGCAGTGGTAGTTATAAGTGCAGGAAACTATGGGAATATCGTAAGTGCTTCAACAGGACAAGCTAAGGTTACCATTACAAAGAAGAAAACCACAATGACTGCTGGTAAGAGTTATACATTTGGTGCAAAAGTAGAAGGAACAACATCAAAGGTTACATGGTCTGTATCGAATAAGAAGATTGGCGCAATAACGAAGGCGGGTAAATTCACGGCAAAGAGAGCAGGTAAAGTTACAATTACTGCTAAAGCAGGTACGGTATCTGCTAAAGTGAAAGTTACAGTGAAAGGCAAGAAGATTATTGCTATAGATCCAGGACATCAAAGTAAAGGGAATAGTGCATTAGAAGCAGTTGGTCCAGGAGCATCTACGAAAAAAGCAAAAGTAGCATCAGGGACAACAGGTGTGAGTACGAAAGTACCAGAGTATAAATTAACACTTGAAGTATCACTTAAGTTAAAAGAGGCATTATTGGATAGAGGGTATGAAGTTGTAATGACGCGTGAGAAAAATGATGTAAATATCAGCAATAAAGAGAGAGCGTTATTAGCCAATGAAAGCGGCGCTGATATCTGTATCCGTATTCATGCAGATGGTTCAACGAATCAAAGCGTGAATGGAGCAAGTGCCTTATATCCATCGACAAAGAATCCATATGTTTCAAACTTAAGCAAAGCAAGTAAGAAGTTGGCTGCTTCAGTTATAAAAAATTTCTGTAATAAGACAGGCGCTAAGAATAGAGGTACTGTTACAAGAGATGACTTAACAGGTACAAATTGGAGCACTATTCCGGTTATTGTCTTAGAGATGGGATTTATGAGTAATAAGGCAGAAGATAGGAAGATGCAAAAAGATAGTTATCAAGCTAAGATGGTAGAAGGTATTTGTAATGGCATAGACGACTATTACTCTAATTAGAAACGCAAATATCTGGAAAATACAGGTGTTGACATTGCCACAGCTACTGTGAAGTCAGCTAGTGAGATTCTAGAGCAAATACCAGAATTCTTTGAAGTATTTTGATAAAGGATATATTTAATAATAAGTGAACGTATCAAAGAGTAAAGGGGCTGTTTTAGACAGCCCCTTTATGCGGTTTGCCCGACATGGGCAAACTCTAACGGGTGAAAGTCCCGAGTGTACCTAGG
>NZ_CBDLAM010000144.1:0-10243 GCF_965301125.1 Anaerosporobacter sp.
ATATCATATTATTACTCCGGAGGTACCAATGAACAATTTTATTTTTAGCTTGAATGCCACTGTTCCTATCTTTCTTGTTATTTTATTAGGCTGGATTCTTATGAAAAGAAATATGTTAACCAAAGAATTTGCCTCTTCTGCAGATAAATTCGTATTTAAAATTGCACTTCCATGTTTACTTTTTAAAGATATCGCCACCGCAAATATCAAAGAAACATTTAACTTGTCTTTCGTATTATTCTGTATGCTTACAACTACAATTATGTTTCTAACCACTTGGTTATTAACTGCTCTTTTCATGAAAGACAAATCCATGGTAGGTGCTTTCGTACAAGCAAGCGTACGAGGTAGTAGCGCAGTTCTTGGTATTGCATTCGTACAAAATATCTACGGTAGCTCTGGCATGGCACCAATGATGATTGTAGCATCTGTTCCACTATATAATATCTTCTCTGTCATCATTTTAACTTTCAATTCTAACGAGCCTACGAAAGATAGTAGTAAGATTAAAACAGCGTGTACTAATGTAGCTAAAAATCCAATTATTATAGCAATATTTGCAGCACTAATTGTAGCACTATTAGAGATTCCTATCCCTGAAATGCTACTAAAAACAGTCAACAACGTTGCTGCTACTGCAACTCCACTTGCGTTACTTGTTGTAGGTGCAACCTTTGAAGGAAAGAAAGCCATAAGCAAAATCAAACCAACAATACTTGCAACATTCATAAAATTAATCCTTCTACCTACATTGTTCCTCCCAATTGCATATCTCTTTGGATTTAGAAACACTGAAATGGTAGCCATCTTAGTAATGCTTGCCTCACCAACCACAGTAACCTGCTACATAATGGCTAAAAATATGCATAATGATGCCGTCCTAACATCAAGTGTTGTAGTAACTGCAACTCTCTTATCATCTGTTACCCTTACCATGTGGGTATACATATTACGTACTTTAGGATTAATATAAAAAACACCCTCACAGCTAGTCCATAGCCTCAAGGATGCTTTGATAACATTCATATATTCTATTTTATTGTTTGATGTACTGAATAGCGATTTGTGAACTTCTTTTACTGCTCATTTAAATATTTTAAAGATAGGCGCCTAAATATAGCGCCTTACTTTATCCATATAATTTTTGTACTCTTCCCCAAATTTCTTTATGCACCATCTTTCTTCAGACAGGATAATCCAATGTGCTGATATTTGAAAGACTATTAATATTGCAAGTAGTAGCAACGACCGAGTAAGCAGTACACATCCTAAAAAATAAATAAAATATGCCACATACATCGGATTACGAGAAATCCGGTATAATCCTTTAAGATTGATGCCATTCTCCGCAGGTTTTGCAAAATTTGATACGGAAGCAAAACACAGCAAGACTCCTAATCCATATGTAACTAAACCCACATAAAACCAATACTGGTCAGTTCTAATCTCAAGAAAGAATAGATATACAAAAATAAGAATGTTTGAAATCTGATAAAACAAGTACACTACTTTTTCTTTTCCAATCAACGGAGCGAAAAAAGCCGCACGTTTTAGACCTTCCTTGTTTAAGATGGTTAAAAGTCCGAATCTTATCAGTATAAATGGAATTAATAAAAGAAATCCGTTCATTTTATCTCCTTATACCTAACTTGCCAATTATATAAATAAGGAAAACTTCACCCAAACTCTATAATTGAAAGGTGTTGTGTAATTATAAATACATTATACATCACCTTTCTTTAAACTTCCATCATAAACAACATTATCGCTAAAGTAAAAAAAGCTTTTGCTACATAGATGCAGAGTGTTTCGTATCATAGTACATCAACTAAGAAGCTATGAAAACATAAATAGAGTTTTACATTCAAATAAAAAAAACACAAGTACATGAATTTACAAACTATCCTGTACTTGTGTATCGAGAAAGTAAAAAGCAAAACTCAAAATAACGTAGCCCTGCTTCTTAGCTGCCGTACTATGACTAAGAAACAATAGCGAAACAGCTACAGTACTTCTTAGTGTGTACTAAGTAACCTAGGAATGCGAGGCAAGGAAGCTGAGCAAGCCTGAGCTGAGGCAGGATGCCGAATCGAAGGCGGTTCCGTACCACATGAAAACCTAACGTACACACATAGAAGTACTTAGCTGTGTAGCGTGTTTCGTGTCATAGTACGACAGCTAAGAAGCTATGAACACGTATAAAGAGTTTTGCACTCATCACGCATTACTCATCACAAAGTGTCTTCCCTTTGGAACAATAAAAGGAGAACCTGATATAGGATCTTCTATGACAACACAATCAAGGTCAAAAACATCTTTAATTAAATCTTTCGTAATAATATCTTTTGGAGCTCCCTGGGCAATCAAATTTCCTTTTTTCACAGCAAATATATAGTCTGCATAGCGTGCAGATAGATTAATATCATGAAGAACCATGACAATCGTTGTATTTCTTCTCTTATTCAAATCCGTTAATAAATCTAAGATTTCTATTTGATAAGTGATGTCTAAATAAGTGGTAGGTTCATCTAATAATAAAATATCAGTTTGCTGTGCAAGTGCCATAGCAATCCAAACTCTTTGGCGTTGTCCACCTGATAGCTCATCAACACTACGATTAGCAAGATCTGATATACCCATAATAGATAGTGCTTCCTCTACCGCTTCAAAATCCTTTTTCCCCATTCCCTTTAATAAGGTTTGATAAGGAAATCTTCCTCTAGATATTAAGTCAAACACCGTGATCCCTTCCGGTACCACTGGAGATTGGGGAAGTAATCCAAGTATTTTTGCTAGTTCTTTAGGAGGCATACTTCTAATTTTCTTTCCGTCTAAGGTCACCACACCTTCTTCTGGCTTAATCAGCCTAGCTAATGTTTTTAAGAGTGTGGATTTTCCACAGGCATTGGCACCGATAATTACGCTTACCTGATTCTTTGGGATTTCAATGTCCACTCCTTCTAAAATAATCTTCTTCTCATATCCGGCTGTCAATTTGCTCGCTTTTAATGTTGGTGTCTGCATCATGCAGATTCCCCCCTTTTGTTCATTTGAATTAATAAAAAGATTAGATATGGTGCACCAAGAATTCCTGTTATAACACCTACTGTATATCTCGTGCTAAAAGCATATTGTCCAATCAAATCTGCTCCTAGAACTAATATTGCACCAACTAACCCAGAACATATTGCACTGGAATTACCATGACCTACGATTTTTTTAGCTATAGGCCCTGATAAGAAAGCTACGAAAGAAATCGGTCCAGTAACTGCTGTTGCAAACGCAATTAAGCACACTGCGCTTATTACCATAAGCACTCTAGTCTGATCTGTTTTCAAGCCAAGTGTAATAGCAGATTGTTCTCCAAGCTCCAATATTTTTAGATGCTCACTAAAAATCACTAGCATCGTACCAGCTATACAGACAACAAAAAACAATGGAGCTATCTTATTCATCTGCATTCCATTTAAACTTCCACTTAACCAGCGCATTGCTCCTGGCACATCATACTGTGAGGCTTTTAGCAACATATAAGATATTACTGCTTGTAACATAGCCTGCACACCTATTCCGATTAGGATCAGCCTACCACCAGAAAAACTTCCCCCTTTGGAAAGTACGTAAATCACAGCTGCTATAACAAGTCCACATATAACAGAAGCAATGGAGACTACACTACCACTTAAGTGTAGGACTAAAATGCAAAATACAGCAGCCACACTAGAACCTGAAGTTACTCCAATAATATCAGGGCTGGCTAAAGGATTTCTTAACATCGTTTGAAACGCATTGCCCGCCATTCCAAATGCAATCCCCGAAAGTACTGCGGCAAGCATTCTAGGTAAACGTATGGTATTAATTGCAAAAGAAGCTCCTTTTATTTCTTCACCCATGAGAACTTTTAGAATTGTATCAATAGGATAAAACGTATTACCAAGCATCAACATACAAGCCATCAAAATCAAAGTGATACAGCTAAGTATTAGACAGACTACAATCCTTCGTTTTCTCCTTTTAGAATATCCTGTGGAAATCAAAATCTCATTATGAACTTTACTTTCTTTTATCATATAGAGCTCACCTTCTCTCTCATAGCGATAAACACAAGAATTGGTGCTCCTATAAACGCCGTAACAATACCCGCTTCTAATTCTCCCGGATAGCCAATCAGACGTCCAATAACATCAGCGACGGTAAGTAAAACAGCTCCTCCAACAGCAGACATAGGAATGATAAATCTTAAATCTGGTCCACAAAGCAAGCGAACAATATGAGGCACCATTAGCCCCACAAATCCGATTGGTCCTGCTAGTGCTGTTGTTGCTCCACAAAGCAAAACTCCTGCCAAAGCGGCAAAGACACGAACCATTCCTGTACGAACTCCTAAACCAACTGCCATATTATCTCCAAGTGCCATTGCATTTAATGCTGGTGCAGCAATTAATCCAATTAATAAGCCAACACCGAGAAATGGTAATACTGTAGCGATTCCTTCCCATGTAGCACCACTGACACTTCCTACCTGCCAAAAACGATAGGAATTCATAACATTCTCTCTTGGTAAAACAATTGCACTTACCAAGGAAGATAATGCAGCGCTTGTAGCAGCTCCAGCAAGTGCCAACTTAATTGGTGTAGCACCGCCTGCACCCATAGAACCAATTCCATATACAAAAATAGCTGTAATTGCCGCTCCTGCAAGGGCAAACCAGATGTATTCACCAGCTGTACTAATATTAAAAAAAGCCATTCCGCTGACAACGAATAGCGCTGCCCCTGTATTTACGCCAAGGATACTTGGATCTGCAATTGGATTTCTTGTAACTGCCTGCATAAGCGAACCGGAGACTCCAAGGGAGCCTCCAGCTAGTATACAAAAAACAGTTCTTGGAATTCGTTCTCTAACAACAAGTGTCTGAAAGGATCCATCATCTAGGTTCTTTAGCGCACTAAAAACCTCTTCTATATCTATAAATCTTGCGCCAAAAACTAAGGATGCCAATATTGCAAGTAATAAGCAAATTATACTCCCTGTTATTATAACTATTTTTTTATTACGCATCATTTTACTTTATCCGCTGTCTCTCCTAATATTTTTAGATAATCATCTATAGTAGCAGGAATAGAAAGTGCACTTGGTGTTCCAGAAGCTGCAAGAGGTGTTCCATCTTCAATTAATGCTACTGCACCGTTTTTAATCGCTGGCACAGTACTAAGAAGTGAATCTGACTGTAAAGCCTTTAATAAATCCTCATTTCCATATGCTACGATTACATCAATTTCATTTAATAAATCTGCATTTTCTGCACTTAGTTCTACCGTAAAGCTATTATTTTCTTCGCCCATTTTTGATACTGCTTCAGGGAACTCGAGACCTAAATCTGTTAAGTAAGCCGCTCTTGGATCTGCTGGTAAATATACATAGAACTTTCCTAAATCAGATGGATTAAAGTAAAAGAACGCTGCTGTTTTACCTTGTAACCCAGGATATTCTGCTGTCTTATCACTAATTAATTTCTCCAAACTTGCTACTAACTCTTTTCCCTCAGTTTCCATTCCTATCCCTTTGGAATTCACTAAAATCTGATCTCTCCATGCTGTCTGCCAAGCAGCTGTAGGATATGCAACTACTGGTGCAATTTGGCTTAATAGATCATACTCTTCTTGCGTAATTCCAGAATAGGCTGCTAAGATAATATCTGGTTTTGCATCACTAATTGCTTCATAATCTAATCCAGCTGTATCTTTAAAAACATTAGGAGAATCAACGCCTAATTCAGTAAATTTATCTGCTGTCCATGGTAAGAGATTCTCTCCCTCAGCTACACCATAATTTGCTTGAGATACCCCTACAGGTACAACCCCAAGTGCAAGTGGAACATCTTGATTTCCCCAAGCAATACTTACAATATTATTAGGTTTTTCTTCAATTACTGTTTCACCAAAAGCGTGTTGAATCGTAATTGGATATGTTGTATCTGCACTATCTTCTACCTGACTGTTGTTTGTATCAGTTGAAGATTCATTGGTTTCTTTCACACTGTTTTCTCCTTTTTGTGAATCTGAAGAACCTGTGGAACAACCAACCAACGTTAAGGCTGTTAACATCATAATTATAATACTTAACTTTTTAATTTTCATAATTTATCTCCTTTTATATTGTAATAGTTCGAGTTGCATGTGTTTGCATCCAAGCGATTAGTATCATCTAACTTAAGTAATATACAACAAACCAAATAAACTGTCAATAGTGTTATGTAATACTTTTTTCTCAATAAAAATAACCCTGTAGGCTAGGCACTCTTTTAATAAGTGTCTAACCCACAGGGGCCATTTCACATAATAATTATTTATATTATTTCGCAATATAATCTTCAAAACCTGTACTATACTTGATGTCACCATCTTTAAAAACCCATAATGCTTCGGTATCTGGTAAACTCTCAACGAATTCCTTTCCTTCTTCATAAGGCATATTAAATACGGCTGTAGACAGCGCATCAGCCATTCCAGAATCTTTACACAGTATGGTTACAGCTGTAAAATAATCAGATGGCATTAAGGTATCTGGGTCAATTATATGATGATACTGTTTACCATCTACTGTATAATATCTTTGATAATCACCGCTTGTAACAAGTGAATCATCTTTAAAATTCAGAATATACAGCTCTTTCTTATCAGCCTCCATGTCAGGATTCTGGATACCAACCTTCCAATCTTCCTTGCTGTCTCCTTTTCCACCTACCGTTCGAACATTACCGCCTACACTAATCATTCCATTGGTATATCCATGTTCAACTGCAATATCACTTACCATCTCAGTAGCATAGCCCTTTGCAATAGCTCCAACATCAAGTGCCATCTCTGGATCTTCAAGATATACTGTAGAATCTTCTTCATTAATAATCACTTTATCAATGTCGGTATGTTTTACTTTCTCTACTAATACGTCCATTGGCGGTAAAGCTGCAGTTTCTGGGTTTTCTAACCCCTTATCTCGGTAATCATGCCAAACTTCTAATACTGCCCCAAAAGCAATATTAACCTTACCATCCGTTAATTCATAGGCATCTTTAGAAAACTGTAATAAATCTATAATTCTTTTATCCACTTTAACTGGCTTGATTCCTGCATTATCATTAATTGTCTTTATATTATTTAATCCTTCATAATCGTTATAAATATCAAAAAGTTCATGATATTCCTTCAAATTATCATAAATCAACTGCGTATATTCTGAAAATTCCTCTTTGCTATCGGCGTATCCGACAATCTGAGTTACCGTATCAAAGAGAAGCAAAAATTCTGCTTCATAGCGTTTCTCTTTAGTAAAGCTACATGCTGAAAGATTGATAGCAATTGTAGCGACCATTAGTATTATTGCTAATATTCTCTTTTTCAATTTTATTACCTCTTTAAAATAGGGAGGTAGTATTACTACCTCCCTTAATGTACCCAAATGATAAATATATTATCTAGCATTTGCTACAGCTTTGTCAATAACTGTTGTATAATCACCAATTTTGATTGTTACAGAACTTGATAAATCAGAATCAGTAGGTACGCCTTCTTCTGTAATTGCAATACCTTTCACTTCATCTACTGTTTTACCAGCAACATATTGAGCAAGAGCGTCTACTTGTTCAAACCACTCTTTACCGATTCCTGATTTATCAGCTAATCCATAACCAGTTCCAATTTCTTGTTTTGTCTGTGGTGCAACTGTTAAGTCAGAAGTAATTGCACCAGTAGCTGAGAAGTTTACATCGCTTTGAGAAGCGTCGATTACACAGCTTGTGATTTTACCATCTTTATCAGTTGTAACTGCTGAATAGTTAGAGTATGCTTGTGCTACACCATCTGCTTCACCAGCATCTGTAGATTTTGCAATGTTAGTTGTTACACCAAGACCAAGTTTATCATCAGCATTAGCACCTAAGCTTTTAGCGTTATTAACAGCTTTTTCAACACCACTAATGAAATCTCCTACACGAATAGTAACTGAAGATGTTAAATCTGCATCTGAAGGTACACCTTCTGTTAATGCAATTCCTTTCACTTCATCTACAGTTTTACCAACAACGTAGTCAGCAAATGCATCTACTTGTTCATTCCATTCTTTACCGATGCTTGATGAATCACCTAAACCATAATTTGTTCCTAATTCTTGTTTAGATTGGAACTCTGTAGCTAAATCTGTAGTGATTTTTCCATCAGCTGAGAAATTGATTTGAGTTTGTGCAGCATCAATAGCGCAATCTAAAATTTTACCATCTTCATCAACTAAAACTGCAACAACTGTTGAATCAACTTGAGCTAAACCTTCTGCATCTGCAGTAGCATCTGTTGATTTTGCAGTTGAAGTAATTACTGCAAGACCTGTTTTTGCTGTACCTTGTTGTGTTTCCTCTTGTTGTGTTTCAACTTGTTGTGTTTCCTCTTGTTTTGCTTCTTTTTTACCACATGCAGTAGCTATTGAAAGAACTAACGCTAAACTAAGTAATAAAGCTATTTTTTTTCTCATAAAATCCTCCATTATGATTTATTTTTTATTTCAAACCAACTCTTTGAAGAGCTGGTAGAATAAACTTAAGTAATATTGATGTTGCAATACCTGCCAAAATCCCACTAAACAATAGGACCGGAAGGTAAGCCCATATATAGATTGATGTAAAGATAAAGGAGATGGCAACTAGCTGTCCTATATTATGAAAAACTGCGCCAAAAATACTTAAAATTAAGTAAGAAATCCTTTTCTTAAAGATAACCATTAAGATTATCATAATAGTAAGGGATAGTATTCCTCCACATAAGCTTAATAGACTTGCCACAGCTCCTCTTGTGAGAAATACAAATCCTGCTTTTAAGATAGCAATGGTGTATGCCTGCCGTTTATTTAAGAAAAACAATGCGTACATAACTGCAATGTTAGAAAGCCCCATCTTTACTCCTGGAACTCCCACCAAAATAGGCGGTAAGGAACTTTCAACAATAGAAAGTACCATAGCAATAGCAAATAATAATCCAGTCAAAACTAGCCTTCGCGTGTTTCTTAAATTTCGTGTTGCCTGATCTTCATATAACTTGTTGTCCATAATAGACCTTTCTATTTTCCAACTATAATATCAACAGTATCCTTTGTTCGTCCTGATTTTTGAACGATTTTTACTACAATTCCATTAGGTAAACAAGCAGCGCTTTCTCCAACCATACCTATCTCTCCTGTATTGATACAAACCTTATCAGGGCAATCGGATTCTTCAAATTGTAGAGTTCCATCTTCATGTAAGTGGAAAACTACATGGCTATTTTGCGGAATCGAAAACGTCTTATCCACTTTTTCATCTAACCTAACTGTTTCAACTAACTCTGAATAGTAATAAATTTCGGCCACTGCTGGCTGTTTTGAAAATTTAGTTTGATAAAGAACCGCCACTATAACAGCAAAAACTAAAATTACTCCGATAATAATCATATCTGTTTTCTTAAAAAACTTCATTTTAAACCATTGCCTTTCTTGTGCCAAATTGAAGCTATCTATCTAAATAAAGTACTAATAAAAATCAATAGCGTATTAGAACCCATGATAATCACATAATTTTTTATAGCTAAAATAAACGTTGTTGCTTTATCTTGTTTTTTCTTAAACTCTTTGATATTCTTTTGCACGATAAATATGGTGAGTAAAGATAACAAACAAATAGGTGCTAATATACCTGTCGCTACCATTGCAATAGTCGCTACATAAGTCAAATAGTATAAACAAACAAAGAGTGACATCGCCTTTTTCCCTATATAGTATGGTAACGTATGTCTTTTAACAAGAATATCTTTTTCCAAGTCACATATATTGTTAGCCAACATAATATTTGCTGTTGTAGAAAAAGGAATAATCGCAAATAATAACAATGACACGATTGGCCAAATCATAAGTTCCATAGAAACAGACTGGATATTCAAATCAAAGGTTAAGAATGTACCCTTCGGAGTATTTAGATACAAGATGATAAACGGTATTAATAAACCATAAAACAATCCTGAGATAACTTCACCTAAAGGCATTCTAGAGATTGGTACTGGACCATATGTGTAAAGAACGCCACATACAAAACAAAGTCCACCAATCAAAAATATAACAAGATCCGACATATATGCCAAATACAAACCTAATCCAGTACTTATTCCAAACAACACATAGATTATGATTAGTGATGCCTTACGACTAAATTGTAAGGATAGA
>NZ_CBDLAM010000145.1:0-10124 GCF_965301125.1 Anaerosporobacter sp.
ATAAACAAGGATTATTATAGTAGTCAAATTACAAAATTAATAGAACAATTATCTAGACTTCCTGGAATAGGTGGCAAGACAGCACAACGACTGGCCTTTCATATCATTAATATGCCTCAAGATCAAGTAGCAGCATTATCTACATCTATAATTGAAGCTAAGAATAATGTTAGGTATTGTACAAGCTGTTACACATTAACGGATAAAGAGATATGTCCAATCTGTGCAAGTGAGAAGAGAAATAACAAACAGATTATGGTGGTAGAGAATACAAGAGACTTAGCTGCATACGAGAAGACACAAAAATATGATGGAGTTTATCATGTATTACATGGTGCAATCTCTCCAATGCTAGGAGTCGGCCCTTCTGACATTAAATTGAAAGAGTTAATGTTACGTTTACAAGGGGATGTAGAAGAAGTTATCATAGCAACGAATTCTAGCTTAGAGGGAGAAACTACTGCGATGTATATTAGCAAGTTAATAAAGCCAACAGGTATTAAGGTAAGTAGAATAGCCAGCGGGGTACCAGTAGGTGGAGACTTAGAATATATCGATGAAGTTACACTACTTCGTGCTTTAGAGGGAAGAACAGAATTATAGATGCAAAAAAAGAAGATGCTAATCCGAGCGCATCTTCTTTTTTGTTAATGAGAGGGGGGAGTATTTCAAATGTATGAAAATCTCTTGCAAGTATTATTGTACCAATGAGTTGTGACCGGAGTGTGTACAAACCATAAAAAGAAAATGAATTAAACTAAAATCATAAATCAATCATTAAGCAAACATAAAAAAGATATTAAGGAAAAATAAAAAAGATGCAAAATTAGATTTTTAAGCAATATGGACTTACATTTTGGCATATATTATTATGAATCTTTTTAGTAAGGAGAAGGTAGATGAAACAGAAAGTAAGCACAATACTGGTACTACTTCTCATTGTACTATTGATACCATGTGGTATTACATATCTATTATCAGGTAAAGGTTCTAAATCAAGTGGAACCAGCAATAATTCAATTCGTATTAGTATAGAAGAAAACGGTGTAGATAAAGAATGTTCTCTCAATACATATATTATGATGGCGATGGCAGCAGATATACCAGCAACTTATGAGTTAGAAGCTTTAAAGACACAGGCAACAATAATTCGTACTTATGTGTACGTATTAGCAGAAAAGAGAAAGACCAAATCCCTTGCAGCTAGTGATATTGGACTACAATACACAACGCTTGATGCAGCTAGAGCCAGTTGGGGGGAGGAACATGCAGCTAGTTATGAAAAGAAGATATCAAAATCAATTAAAGATACAAATAATATGGTCATTACATATAAGGATAGCTTAATTATTCCTCTATTTCATGCAGTAAGTACTGGAATGACACGGAGTTCCAAACAAGCAATTGGTGAAGATATTGCATATTTATCGTCAGTTGAAAGTAAAGGGGACGTTCAGAGTACAGATTACTTACAGATTAGCAGTATTCCCAAAGAAACCGTGGCAAAACAGTTAAAAAAGACATATTCCGATTGTAAGGTATCAGTAGACTCCTTGATTGCTGATATTGTAATTGAAAAACGAGATGAGGATGGATATATTAAAACCATTCAGATAGGAGAAGAATCCATAACTGGTGATCAATTTGCAAGCCTTTTTGAGCTGAATAGTACGAACTTCTATATTGAGGAGTATGAAGACTCGTTACGATTTATATGTAAGGGCAAGGGGCATGGTCTCGGACTAAGCCAATATGGTGCAAATTTTAAGGCGCTACAAGGGTGTAAATATGATGAAATCCTAGAATATTATTTTACTGGAACACAGGTAAAAGAATATATCCGATAAATTAAGAAACGTGATGTATAAAACTTTCATTTCTGGTGAAAATATTGCTAGAGGTGATGAATGTGAAGAAGAATGTTCCAGACTTTCTAAAAGCCAAAGGCTTTTATATATCTTTACTTACTGGTATATGTGCATTATGCATTATCTGCGTTGTGTACGTAAGTATGCTTACTAGTAATGATAAAGATAATGTAGTAGATTTGAATGATTCAAACAAACAAACAGAAGATATGGCAAATAACCAAAACACAGAAGTTGCAGATTCAACAACAGATGAAAATATTGCGGGTATTGATGCAGATGTTCCTTCTGATTTAACAGGAGATGCAGAAATTCAGGATGCAGATGAAGTTAAGGAGACAACGTCTAATGCAGTTGCCGCTAACGAACAAGCAGAAGAAAATCAAAATTCACAAGCAGTTGCAACAAGTGGTAAAGGTACTAATTTAACATTTGATGAGGAAAAAGGATTACTCTGGCCAGTTGATGGTAATGTTATAATGAATTATAGTATGAGCAGCGTAATATACTTTCAAACACTAGATCAATATAAGTGTAATCCAGCTATTATTATTCAGGCGGAAGTCGGAGAAGATGTACTTAATGCTGCAAAGGGAGTTGTATCCGATATCTCTTACAATGAAGAGACTGGAAATACTGTCACTGTATCAGTTGGTGATGGATACAAAGTAATCTATGGACAATTAGATGAAAATCTTAATGTTAAAGAAGGTCAGACAATTGAAGAGAAAACTGTAATAGGTAAAATTGCAGAGCCTACAAAATACTATATAAAAGAAGGAACTAACCTATTCTTCCAAGTTTTATCAGGTGAAGAAACTGTTAATCCAATGTTATTGCTCCGTTAATAGGAATGAATAAAAAGGATTATCATACACAATAAAATTGTATGATAATCCTTTTTATTGTCTATAGTACTGACTTAAGAAGCAAGAAGCTTGCTTTCATATCGTTTTATAAGATATGGATAAACAACGGTAATCCATAATACAAGAATAAAATAGCGTATCATATTAGCAGGAATAGAAGATCCAATAATGGCCTTCAAACCTACTTTTAGTAATAGGGCAATACCGATGCCTATAAGGAACTTAATAACTTGCCTTGAAGGATAGGTGGTATGTTCATTAAAACGAATGTAGACGGATTCAATATACCAACCGAGGGAAAAACCAATACCTGCCCCCGCAGCTTTACAACAATCAGATGCATATTTGGCATCAATTACATTGCGGTGTAATAGAATAAGTGAATATATAGCTACTGCAATTGAGACAACACTTAAGAGAATTGCGGTAATCTTATAATTCTTAACAAGTAACTCAAAACGAGTAATGAGATAATTGGTTACCAATGAAATAACTAGGGTAAGTGAAAATGATACAAGAACATCGATTGGTGTGTGAACACCAAGGTACATACGTGAAAGCATAACACTAAAAATAATAGTAAAACAAATAATACGACTAAGGTTCTTCTTCGTATTCCAAGCGAGTGTGCTATAAAGTGAGGTTGCGCACTGTGTATGGCCACTTGGAAAAGAGTAGCCTGTTGCGGTTGTAACTGCCTTTTCTACAGCTTGAAAGGAAGGATCTTTTATCCAAGGTCGTGGTACTCGAAACGTAATTTTTAATGTCTGGACAAGTAACCCTGAAGTAAAAAAGGTAAAACAGATTCGATACGCTAGACGTTTGTTATAACACCAGTAAAGAAAACAAATAATAGCAAGTACTAGTACTTCCTCTCCGAAGAAAGTTAATAGAAGAAATAACTGATCAAGAAGAGGGGTACGAATGGATTCTAATACCTTTAAAAAATTCATTTGAGGCCTCCGTAAATCTGTGAAATACATTCGTAAATGTAATCACATATTATATTGAATTGAGTATAATGATATTATAGCAAAGGATTCGGTTGAAAGAAAGATTCAATCTGATGGTGCACAATTTCAGCGTAATTTTTTCTGCATAATGTGTAATTATTAAATTGATACATATTGACAACACGCAACCGATTTCATTCACAGTGGTTAGGATAGAAGATTGTCTTGGCCTGTAGACGTATTTCTTTGCTATGGTAATATACGAGATTAGTTGGTTGCTTCATATATATGGGTTGGCCATCACATTTGGTTTATTCCTTATGTGTATGGCCTTTTAATTATTACAGGAGATAATACCTAGATTTTCTTAATTGAAAAAGGAGAAGTCATTTGCTATAGTATTGATTGTAAATATATGGAGGTAAATTAAGGAATGAAAAAGCTAGTGAGGTTTATTTTAGTCGTATTTGTATGTGGAGTTATAGCATTACCAGCTAGTTACGTGTTGGCGGATGAAATAACAGACAAGACTGCAAAAAGTTCGATTGTAGATGCAGATACAAATGCCGATGTGACAGAGCTTAAAACCAATGATTTAGATATTACCTTAGATGAAGCAAATTATAAAAGTTATTTTATTAGTATTCCGTATGGTCAGAGTATAGTTGTGCCAATTACATTAAATGAAGAAGGAAGATTAAATTATAGATATGATTTTGAAAATGAATACATAGATCAAAAGTCATATTACTGTGAGGTATACACAGATGCAGCATGTACAAAGAAGGCAAATTACTATAACTATGATACCTATTCTGGCGAATTAAATGTATCGATAGCAGGTATTTATTATGTTAAATTTTCGGTTATAGATACAACGGCTCAACCAAATGCTATTAATTATATCAAATTTAGTTCTTTTTATATCAATTCTCGTAATGAAACATTAACGAATGGAAAGCAAGTGGTATCAGCATTCTTAGGTTATGATAAAAAGATTTACTATAAAGTAATCGTAAGTGATTCAGGAAGTATATCATTGAACATGCAGGCGTCCACTGGAGGTAATGTAATTCTATGCAATAGTAAGAAAAAAGAAATCTCCAACCTGTGTAGAACAGAAGATAATAATCATACCTTTGTGTTTGCAGTTTCAAAGGGGACGTATTATCTTAAGGTAACTACTTCATCAAATTATGCTTATGTTATGCAGACATTTAAAGAAATTGAGGATAAGAGTGCACCGAGTAAACAAAAGGCTAAGACCCTTGAAGTTGGTGGTGATAAACTTAAGTCTCTGGCGTTGTCAACGGAGAAGTCTGGTAAAGCAGATTGGTTTAAGTTTAAGAATGATAAGAAAAGAAAGATAATAGTAGATGTGATTGGAATGGTGTCTTGCGGTGGATTAAAGATTGATTTTTATGACACAAAGGGAACGAAATGGGAGTCTAGATACTTCTATCCTATAGACAATGCAAATGGTGGTGTTAGTACCATCTATTATATTCTCGACGGAACAGAGAAACTACCAAAGGGAACCTATTATATTAGAATATCCAAAATTTCTACAAAAACCAATGCTATTTATCGCGTAGGAGTACGCAACAAATAAGAAAAAGTTTCAATAAGTATACAAATGAAAAATATAAGGTATGATATATGGACATAAAAAGAAAAAAACGACGAAATAGGAAAAAAAACCATTTCAAGGTATTGAAATAGAAAAAAATGTTTGCTATAGTTATAATAAATAATAAGGTGTGAATTATATGAAAATGAAATTATCTAGTATTTTACTTGCATTTGCATTACTTGTATCATGTATCTTTGGAACGAATACGGCTCAAGCTGCAATCGTATATGATGAATCGTATGCAGAAGTAACTGAATTAACAACTGTGGTAGCAACAACAGGTACTGAAGCTGATTTGGGAAAAACTGTTACATATGCATTGCAAACAAGTATGGAAAATGAAGTAGTACCAATTAATATTCCAACAAAGGGTTATTTAGATTTTTTTGTAGCATCTAATGTAGCTAGCAGTGATGTTAGTATTTATACGGATGAGAGTTGTACAGTGAAAGCCGGTTCTTCAGCTTATATATCCTCTTACGGAGAGCCAATACAAGAAGGTGTATATGGAGATGATGGATATGCATATTTCTCTAAAAAAGGTACATATTATGTAAAATTTGAAACACCAGGTACATATACATTTACTTCTCAAATGTATAATGGTGCTAATCGTACATTAAAAAACGATACATATACGACAGCATATTCATATGCATATGATACATATAACTATGATAGTAAGAGTATTTATTATAAATATAAGGCATCAAAAACAGGATATATTAGTATAAGTACAGATTTTCTTTCAGATTATGGAAATGCTACAATAACTTTGTGTAATAGTAAGAAAAAGGCAATTTCAGAAGATGTATATGTATCAAAATCATATAATGATAAAACTGTATTTGCAGTAAAAAAAGGAGTTACCTACTATGTTAAAGTAACCTCGTCTTCTGAAGTATACCGAATTAAGAGTAAAATAACAGGTGTTACTGAAAAGAGTGGAAATAGAAAAACAAAGGCTAAAACATTAGCAATCGGTAAAGTAGCAAAGGGAGTTGTGCTTTCAGAAGATAAGACTTCTTTGAATGATTGGTATATGTTTAAGTTAACAAAAGCTACAAAGCTAAAACTTACAGTAGCAGGTAACTCTTCTTCAGGTGATTTAAGAGTAGAATTAACAAGTCCAAACTTAAGTGGTTCTGTTGATTTAAGAATTAATAGTGTTGGATATAAAACTTCAACATCACTTAAGACATATACAACATCCACACTTCCAAAAGGAACATATTATATACGTGTTTACAAAGATGATAAAAAGTCATCAGGAAGTTATGCATTAAAGGTTTCTAAACGTTAATAGTAAAAAAACAACTTTTCTAGACTGAATGCCATCTTGTGAATATACATGTTCACGAGATGGCATTCATTTATAAAAAGTTGTTTTTTATTATTATTAATTTATCAAATACAAGATATTATAACTTATCCAGGCATCTTAGCTACATAGAAGTACATAAGTACAAAGTGACAGAAGCTACCACCTAAGCAAAAAAGATGAAATATATCATGAGAATTAAAGTTTTTGTGAAGGCTATTAAACATAGGAAGTTTTAATGCATAAATAACACCGCCTATTGTATAGATAATACCACCTGCTAATAACCAACCAAAAGCAGGACCAGATAATTTTGATACTAATTGTGGAAATGCGAATATACACATCCAACCCATTGCAATATATATAACGGAAGACACCCAACGTGGGCAGTATACCCAGAAAGCTTTTAAACACATTCCAGCAAGTGCAATTGCCCAAATAACAAAGAATAGTGTCCAGCCTGTGCGATCGCCAAGTACAATTAAACAAATTGGGGTATAGGTTCCGGCTATAAGAACGAAGATACTCATATGATCAAATTTTTTAAGTCTACGATTGATTTTTTCTGTAGAATTAATGGAATGATATAATGAACTTGCCGTATATAATAGGACTAAACCAAAGCTAAAAATAGCCAGTGATACAGTGTGCAAAGCATCAGATGTACATGCTAATCGTATTAGTAACGGGATTGATGTAATTAATGCGATTGCAGAACCGAATATGTGAGTAAGTGCACTAGCGGGATCTTTTAGATGTATTTTTTTCATTATTAACGCCTCCATAACTTGTAATGAGTTTAGCAATAACCTTATATGTAGTATTGATAACTACATATCACAATATGTATATTACACCTATATAATTTAAAAATCAATAGGAAAGTTAACTTATATATGATATATTATTCATTTGAGGAAGATTGATATATTTATGTATTATGAAGTTTGGAGGAAAACGATATATATCATCAACATTGTATAAAGAAAGGAGTATTGGTATCAATATGGATTTGAATATAGGCGATATAATTAAACTAAAGAAGCAACACCCATGCGGAAATAGCGAATGGGAGATTTTAAGAGTGGGGATGGATTTTCGTTTAAAATGTATGGGGTGTGGACACCAGGTTATGTTACCAAGAAAGCAAGTTGAGAAAAACATACGAAATGTTCGTAAAAAGGGTGAAGAATAAAGAGAACAGAATATAAAGAAATAAAAAATTCTTGCATAAACGGTACAAGTATGTTAGAATCATTAATTGTGATATATTTAAAATTAATTAATCCTTGCTCTTTTTTAATGACTTAAAAAAGAAAAGGGCCAAAGACCAGAAGGAGGTGCAAGCAACTATGAACAAATATGAATTATCTTTAGTTGTTAGTGCAAAAATCGAAGACGATGCAAGAGTAGCAACTGTAGAACAAGTTAAAGAATTAATCACTAGATTTGGTGGTACAGTTACTAACGTTGATGAATGGGGTAAGAAAAGATTAGCTTACGAAATTCAAAAAATGAGAGAAGGATTCTACTACTTCATCCAATTCGAATCTGAATCAACAACTCCAGGAGAAATCGAACAAAGAATTCGAATCATGGAATCTGTTATCAGATATTTATGCATTAGACAAGACGCATAAAGAAGGAGGAATTCCTTTATGAATAAAGTAATCCTAATGGGCCGTCTAACAAGAGACCCTGAAGTGAGATATTCCCAAGGGGAAGGATCACTAGCTATAGCAAGATATACACTCGCAGTAGATCGTAGATTTAAGCGAGATGGTGATCAACAGACAGCAGATTTTATCAGTTGTGTATCATTTGGTAAAACAGCAGAGTTTGCAGAGAAGTATTATAGACAAGGAACGAAAGTACTCGTAACTGGTCGTATACAGACTGGTAGCTATACGAATAAGGATGGACAAAAAGTCTACACAACAGAAGTTGTTGTAGAAGAGCAGGAGTTTGCTGAAAGTAAAGCAGCAGCTGGTGAATCTGGCGGCTTCTCACAAGCAGCAAGACCTGAACCAAGCCAAGCAATTGGCGACGGATTCATGAATATCCCAGATGGTATTGATGAAGAATTACCATTTAATTAATATGACGTAAAGTCAAAACTATAAATATACATCGTTATGTTTAAGATCCGGATAAGAAGATTGTGTTATGCAATTCAATATGAATGATAAGAGTGATAGAGCTGATTCTCCAATGAAGAGAAGAGGCGGACGTAGAAGAAAAAAAGTATGTGTATTCTGTGCTGACAAAAACAACACAGGTATCGATTATAAAGATATTAACAAATTAAAAAGATATGTATCTGAAAGAGGTAAAATTCTTCCTAGAAGAATTACAGGAAACTGTGCGAAACACCAAAGAGCTCTTACAGTAGCAATCAAGAGAGCAAGACATATCGCTTTAATGCCATATACAATGGACTAATAAAAAGTGAACCGTTGCATGAGAAAATCGTGTAGCGGTTTTTTTAATGCATTTATATTGTAAAGCTTTTCTTAAATATATTTTACATACATAAAATTGTCCGAATAGTTTATAAAACCGTGGAGATAATGATAGTAATGATTTCATATATGATTCATTTCATTGTGAAACAGTTTTTAGTAATACTATTGAGGCAGATTAACAAAAAAGGGAAACAGATCTGTCATAAGAAAGGACAAGGTAAAAGATGATGAAAAGACGTTTTAAGAAAAGCATCATTGCACTTCTTGCAATTGTTGCAATGATAAGTGTTACTGCATGTGGAAGAAATGATGCTGCAAACAATAATAAAAATAATGCAGCAAACGACGGGAATAATGCGGTAAACGACGGAAGTAATACAGGAAATAGCACAGCAAATAATGCTGGTGTCGAAGCAAGGGTTGGAAATCAAGCGAACGGAGGCATTATAGACGAATACAACACTTTATTAGCAAATGAAACAAATCGAGAAAATGTATATGGTTTTATAGATGAAAATATTAAGAATGCTACTGAAGCAGAGGCAGATCAATTAGTTGCTGGTGTTTTAGGATTTGAAAATACTTATGAAGACGTAGACTATACACGTTTATATGCTTACAAGAATTACGTTTCAGATGAAGTAGAAGAATTTCTTGAATTAATGCATGAGAATGAACAAAAACCATATATGAATAATAATCAAATTGGTGTTACATTAGATGAATTATTAGACCGTGCGGAAGAATTTGAAGAACACATTGCGCAATTTCCTGATGGAATAACAACACAACCTTCCTATGATATGTATGTGAAACTTATGGATGCAGCTATTGTTGGTGGCTATGATAAAGAGAACAACGTAGCTAGCTATTATAAGGGAAGTGAAGAAAATCGTATTGATGGACGTGCTCTTGATGAGTATATGAAATTACTAGCAGATGAAGATGATGATAGAAATGATCATAAAGTAGATACGAATACTACAAATAACCCTACTACTAATAATAATAC
>NZ_CBDLAM010000146.1:0-9824 GCF_965301125.1 Anaerosporobacter sp.
ATTAAGAACTAAAGTTATGGCATTAGCGATAGCTTTTACAATGGGGGTGTCAGCACCAGCGGCAATACCTTCCATGAATACTACTACAGTTGCTAATGCAGCTACCGTAAAATTAAATCAAAAAAAGATATCCTTAAAAGTTGGTCAGACAAAACAATTAAAGTTAACTGGAGCTAAGAAAAAGATAACTTGGTCTTCAAGTAAGAAATCTGTTGCAACGGTAAGTAAGAAAGGTAAAGTTACAGCAAAAGCAGCAGGTACAGCAACAATTACAGCGAAGTCAAGTGGAAAAAAATATACGTGTAAAGTCACTGTTACTGCTAAAAAAGCTGAAAATAATACTGGAAACAAAACTGTTACATTAGATACTGTTACATTCACTATCCCAAGTACAGTGCAATCCGAAAGTGTTACAGAAGGAACAGATAGTATGATGCTTATCGGTTTAGATGATAATGAACATGAATTAATTCTTATGACAAACAGTGATTTCGAAGGTCAACAAATAACATATGAACAATGGACTGAGATGATTAATAGTGAACTAGAGGGACTGGAAACTACTGATGGAATCTCAGATTACAAGAAGGAAATTGTTGATACTAACCTTGGAGAAGGAATTTATGTATCATACAAGATGGAGGGAGAAGGATCATTAACTATGGTAGCATATCAGATGTATATAAATGAACATTCCATTGGGATTATTTATATGTATGACGATACTGCTACTTTGAAATTACAAGATACATTTGATATGATCATAAAAACCATTGCAGTGGTTAAGTAGTATAATAGATTAATCAGAACAACTTTTCTACACTTAGTACCATATGCGAACAAAATTACCGGTTTACATATGGTACTCGGATACAAAAAAAGAAGAAATTTAGCTTTAATATTATTCATTTATTTGAATAATTATAAAATAAGCATGAATAATTGCCAAGATTTTGTATTGTTTGATCTGATGAAATATAGTATGATATTTTATAAGAGCACATAAAAGGAGATAAACAAATGATACGATTTGAATGCGATTATGCAGAGGGTGCACATCCTTTGATTATGCAACAACTTATAGATACGAATGAGGAGCAAACACCAGGGTATGGAGTGGATTCTTATTGTGATAAGGCAAGAGAATATATCAAAGCAAAATGCGAACACGATGACATCGATGTACATTTCTTAGTTGGGGGAACCCAAACGAACTTAACAGTTATTGCTAGTACATTGCGTCCATATCAAGGTGTGATTGCAGCTGAGAGTGGTCACATAAATGGACATGAAACTGGTGCAATAGAAGCAACAGGACATAAAGTGTTAACGATACCTAGTACAGATGGAAAAATCCGTGCTGATCAGATAGATAAGATCTGTATTGAACATAAAGAAGACGGATCAAGAGAGCATTTGGTTCAACCAGCGATGGTGTATATCTCATTCCCAACAGAGACAGGTACAATATATTCAAGAAAAGAATTGTTGGAGATTAAGCAAGTATGTGAGGAACATGGGATTCCACTATTCTTAGATGGTGCAAGAATGGGGTATGGTTTAGCTTCACCGCAAAATGATGTTACCCTTAAGGATATTACTGATTGTTGTGATGTGTTTTATATTGGTGGTACGAAAGTAGGGGCATTATTTGGGGAAGCAGTTGTTATTAAGAATGAAAGCTTAAAGAAAGACTTCCGATATTGTATGAAACAAAGAGGTGGATTATTAGCAAAAGGAAGACTTCTTGGTATTCAATTTGAAACATTATTTGAAGAAAACCTTTACTTTGATATAGCAAAACACGCGGTAGATTTAGCGTTGATGATTCGTAAGGCATTTGAAGAAAAAGGATATGAATTTTTGTATGATTCAACTACAAATCAGCAATTTCCTATCATACCTAATGAGAAATTAGAAGTATTGGAAAAGAATTATTGTTTTACATTCTGGGGTAAGATTGACGAGAACAAGTGTGCAATACGTATTTGCACAAGCTGGGCTACAAAGAAAGAAAATGTTGAGAAGCTAATACAAGACATTAACAAGTTATAAAACAATAGAGAATGATTAAATTTAAAAGCAACTTTTTACGCTGAATTCATTTTGTGAACATAGATACATGTTCGCAAATGACACCAGCTGAAAAGTTGTTTTTTTATTTTCAATAACCTAAGCTGTTTAATTTTACATGATTTACATGCATATTTATACAATTATTGTATCATTACGACGATATTTGATAGATTCATGGTCCTTAATCCCCATTTATAGATGCAAATTGACATAATATAGTATATATTGTTATAACTTTTATTTTACAGTGTAAATTTTGAAAGTATTAGTAATCGTTTAATATAACGAAAAATGATATGGTTTATGACTATTAATTAGACTTTTTGTAGATGGAAAATTTGCACATTATCATAATAATAATGGAATATAGTAAAAATGTGCCAATGAATGAGTAAATCGATAGAAATTAATAGGAAATAAATACTAATACTGAAAAAATTAGTAGTAAAAAGATGAATTATGATGTATATAGTTAATAGATGGAAAAAGTAAGGAAATCGTAAGAAATAAAAAACTTTGAATGTTTTGAAAATATTAATAGACAAAATACGCCATAAAAGTATAAAATATGTTTATAAATGAAAATTCGAGGAATTCAAATACAGTAACTAGAAAAACATATGGAGAGTGCGATGGAGAAGTTTGAAAGAAGAAAGAAACGTCTAGGTGATTTGTTAGTATTAGCGAAAGCGATTACGGAAGAACAACTTAACGCTGCACTTATTGAACAAAAAACTATCGGTGGAAAAATAGGTGAAGTATTAATCGATTTAGGTTTTACAACAGATATTGATATTGCTAAAGCATTACAAAGGCAATTGGGATTGGAGATGATAAACCTAGCGGATGTGCAAATTGACGAAAAAATAGTTAATTTGGTTGATGAGTCATTACTTAGAAAGTACAGCGTAGTACCTTTTGAGTTCAGTAAGAATAATGGTAACGTTTTAAGGTTAGCTATGGTTGATCCAATGGATTTTATGGCTATAGATGATATTTCAATAGTAACGAACTATCAGATCGAACCAGTTATCTCGACGCTTAGAGAGATTTCTTTAGCTATCGACAAGTATTACGGTAGCAAAGAAACAATGGCTGTAGTACAAAAATATTCAGAAGAAAAAATCAGCCTGATTGAAGAAAGAGAATTTGTAGAGAGAGACGATATTAAAAACTCCCCAATTGTTGTTCTTGTAAATTCAATTATTGAACAAGCTGTACGTCAAAGAGCCAGTGATATACATGTTGAAGCACTTGAAAGAAAAATTAGAGTTCGTTATCGAATCGATGGTGTTTTGAAAGAAGTTATGAGTTTTAACGTTAATATGTTATCTGCTTTGACTACTCGTATTAAGATTATAAGCAATATGGACATATCGGAAAAAAGAAAGCCACAAGATGGAAGAATTTCAAAGATCGTTGATAGACAAGATTTTGATATTCGTGTTTCCGCTTTACCAACTGTTTTTGGAGAAAAAATAGTAATGAGATTAACTCCAAAGCAAGGTGTTGCAAGAGATAAAAAGGATTTAGGTTTTACCAGTGAAGAAATTGAATCTTTTGACAAGATGCTATCGAATACCCATGGAATTATTCTTGTAACTGGTCCAACAGGAAGTGGAAAATCTACAACATTATGCTCTGCTCTTACTGAGTTGAATAATGAAGATGTTAATATCGTTACAGTAGAAGATCCGGTAGAAGCTAATCTTGATGGTGTAAACCAAGTAAATGTTAATGTGAAAGCTGGACTAACATTTGCATCGGCGTTACGTTCGATTTTACGACAAGATCCAGATATCATTATGATTGGTGAAATTAGAGATGGTGAAACTGCTCAAATTGCAGTTAAAGCGTCTATTACAGGACATTTAGTAGTTAGTACATTGCACACAAATAATGCAGCAGCCAGTATTACTAGATTAGTGGATATGGGTGTAGAGAGTTATCTGATTGCAGATTCAGTAGTTGGGGTAATTGCTCAAAGGTTAGTAAGACGTTTATGCAGTCAATGTAAAGTTTCATATGATGCCAGTACAGAGGAAAAGAAATTACTAAAATACGACGTAGATTCAAACTTGAAGCTATATAAAGCTCGTGGTTGTTCCCATTGTAATAATACAGGTTTTTATGGACGTATTGGTGTGTATGAAATAATGAATATAACCCCTGAGCTAAAGGAAGTCATTGCCATCAACAAAAGCACAGATGCCATTGAAAAATGTGCCCTTAACCAAGGTATGAATACACTTCGTATAAGTGCCGCTAAGAAAGTCATCGAAGGAATAACTTCAATTGACGAGATGAAGAGAGTAATTTATGAAAATGATTAGTCTCGTAAAACGATACATCATATATAGGAGGAAAAGAAATGTTTCTAATTTCAGACATGTTAAAAATTGCTGTAGATATGAATGCATCTGACTTACATATTACAGCTGGAATTCCACCAAAATGTAGGGTGAATGGAAGTTTGATTAGTATTACCAATGGTGCATTATCCTCTGAGTCAACGGAAATATTGATTATGAACATACTTACTGAAGTACAGAAAGAAGAGCTAGAGCAGAAAGGGGAGGTGGATTGTTCCTATACGGTTCCAGATTTGGGACGTTTTCGTGTTAATGCTTACAAACAAAAAGGAAGTTATGGAGTTGCAATCCGTGTAATTAATAATAGGATACCAATGCCAACTGAATTAGGACTATCTAGTTTTATCGTTGGAGTTACTGAAAAAAAATCAGGTTTAGTACTTGTAACTGGTCCAACAGGTAGTGGTAAATCAACAACGCTCGCTTCCTTGATTAATGAAATAAACACAAATAGTAGTAGACATGTTATCACTTTGGAAGACCCAATCGAGTATTTGCATGAACATAATAAATCGATTGTTAATCAAAGAGAAATCGGCAGTGATACTTTGAGTTACGGAGCAGGATTAAGAGCTGCTTTACGTGAAGATCCAGACGTAATACTAGTGGGAGAAATGAGAGATTTTGATACAATTTCTACTGCAATCACTGCAGCCGAAACAGGACACTTAGTTTTCTCCACATTACATACAGTTGGTGCGGTTAGTACGATTGATCGTATTATCGATGTATTCCCACCTCATCAACAACAGCAAATTCGAGTTCAATTATCTAGCGTATTAAGATGCGTAATATCCCAGCAATTAATTCCTAAGAAGGATAAGAGTGGGCGAGTGGCAGCGTTTGAAGTTATGTTTAATAGTATTGCTATTCAAAATCTTATTAGAGAAGGTAAAGGTAATCAAATTGCAACGATTATGCAGACTTCTAGAAAAGATGGAATGGTGTTAATGGACGACTACCTTTTGGATCTATACAACAGACAGCTTATTGATATGAAATATGCTATGTCATATGCACAAGATCCAGCAACTTTATCTAAAAAGCTAATATAGAATAAGTTATTAAACGTAACGAGAGGAGAAGAAAAATGCCTAAGTATTCATATGTAGCGGTTTCAGCAGATGGAAAGAGAAAAAAGGGTGGTATTGAAGCAGTAACACTTGATAAAGCCCAGGAATTATTAAAACTTGATGGATTAACTCCAATTAAAGTTACAGAACAAGGTGTTTTAGATAAGGAAATAACCTTTGACTTTCTTGGAAAAGTTAAGTCGAGAGATTTAAGTGTTTTTTGTAGGCAATTTGTCAGTATCTTAAATGCAGGTGTTACAGTAACAAGTGCACTTGAAATGCTAAGTGAGCAGACAAAAAACAAAAAATTACAAGTAGCAATTAGTGATACCAAAAGTGGTATTGAAAAGGGTGAAACCTTGTCTGAAGCGATGAGAAGTCATTCAGAAGTATTTCCTATGCTATTGATTAATATGGTGGAAGCTGGTGAAGCTTCAGGAAGTTTGGAGATATCTTTTGAACGTATGGCAGTACATTTTGAAAAGTCTGCCAAGTTATCAGCAATAATGAAAAAAGCGATGATCTATCCATGTGCGGTAGGAATTGTTGCATTACTTGTAGTCGTTATCATGCTTGTCTTTGTAATTCCTCAATTCCAATCAATGTTTGATGAGATAGGAACTGAGATGCCAGCAATTACCAAGATGGTTATTAAGGCAAGTGATTTTCTGATACATAAATGGTATATAGTTGTAGGTGTACTTGCTTTGGTAATTGCAGTTTTTGAATTATATCGAACAAGTGAAAGTGGCAAGGTTGTATTCGCTAAGATTGGTTTAAAGGCACCATTGTTTGGTATTCTTACCGTTAAATCATCATCAGCGCGTCTAGCTAGAACATTAAGCACATTAATGACAGCTGGTATACCATTAGTTAATGCAATCGATATTACAGCGAAGTCCATGAGTAATTTGATTGTAAAACAAACCTTATTACATAGTAAAGAAGAAGTAGAAAAGGGTGTTCCGTTATCGGTACCAATTAAAGCCAGTGGCGTCTTCCCTCCTATGGTTCATCACATGATCCGAATTGGAGAAGAAACAGGTGGTCTCGATGATATGTTAAATAAAGTGGCTGATTATTATGATGAAGAAGTTGAGTTACAGACACAATCATTAACAGCTGCATTAGAACCATTAATTATTGTTGTATTGGCTGTTATTGTATGCTTTATAATTGCAGCAGTTATGTCTCCAATGTTATCTATGTATGATGGTATGGAGAATTTGTAATCGGTTAATAATCGCTTTTATTACAATTAATATAAGCGGTATTAATAATAAATTAAGAAAGCGAAAGGTGAAGAGTATGGAAAAGAGACAAGAAGCTATTCAAAATGGAAGAAAGAAATTAGGAAACAAAGGTTTTTCGTTAGTTGAGTTAATCGTAGTAATTGCAATCATGGCAATTCTAACAGTAGTAATTGCACCACAATTTATGCGTTATATTGAGAAGTCAAGAGAGAGTATGGATAAACAAACCATTGAATCAATCAATTCATCTATTCAAGCAGCGTTAGCGGATGAGAAAGCATGGAATGCTTTGGGTGATGCTGAAGTAACTATAACATTCGATAATAAGGGAGGATCTGTAGTTGTTGATGGTAATGGAGATGTAACTTCAGCAGCTGATAGAAAATATTCTTCAGGAGATACAGACTTTTCAAAAGAAGTTAACAGGAATTTAAATAAAACTGTATCCTTTAAATCAAAGAAACTTAAAGATGGAGTTATATTTACAATTACAACTACCAAAGAAGTGAAAAATGATGGTACTGATAAATTAAAATAACTAGAGAGTGTGCAATTATATGTATAGTTTAACTTATATAGCAATGTTTATTGCAGGACTTTTACTAGGAAGATTTATGAGATACTGTATCTGTAAGTTGATCGCTGAGTGTTCACAAGATATGGTTGGAAGTTTAGAAGAAAATAGTAGCTGTACATATAATGCAATGAAATCCATTCAATTCCCTCTTTTAGAGGGATTGAATGGAGGTTTATATATTCTTATCTTATACGTTAAGGGTTTTAGTTTAGAGAGTTGTATGTATTGTATTATTACGTCGGTGCTATTGATAATCAGTATAGTAGATTGGCATACGTTTGAAATTCCATTCGTTCTTAATAAGATTATCTTTATTGCTAGTTTAGTGATTATGTTTATTGATTGGCCGAATCGATTGCGACATGCAATTGGATTTTTGGCAATTAGTGTTTTGCTATACCTTATTTTTATTTTATCCAAGGGCAGGGCTATTGGTGGTGGAGATATCAAGTTGATGGCGGCTGCTGGTTTGGGGCTAGGTGCTTCAAAGATAGTTGTAGCATTTTTTATGGCTTGTATAGTTGGTTCAATTATTCATGTTTTACGTATGAAGATTACGAAGAAGGATCATATGTTAGCATTAGGGCCCTATTTGGCATTCGGTATATTTATAACAATGATTTATGGAGATCAATTAATTAATTGGTATTTCAATGTTTTATTGAGTAGCTATTAGCCTTGTAGAAAAGGAATAGTCACGACTGAGGGGAAAATGTACGCTGAATTCTTAGTGAACAAATAAATTAAAAGGTGTTTATTTCAACGGGAGGATATTATGGGAAATAGAGTATTAGCGATTGAATTAGGAGAAAAACTAACAAGAATTTGTGAAGTTGATAATAACAAAAGTAATTTACAAATGTACCAGGGAATAACATTTGAAACTCCAGTTGGTGCGGTAGAAGATGGATACATAAAAGAAAAAATAGGATTAGGAAAATTAATAAAAGAGAAATTAATTCATGCGAATATAACCAATAGTAAAGTGGTTTTTACGATTTCATCAAATAGGATTGCGAGTAGAGAGGTAATTATACCTTATGTTAAGAAACAACAGATAAATCAATTAGTGCAATCAAATGCTAGTGATTATTTTCCAATTAAAATAGATGAATATAATATTGCTTATAATATTTTGGAAGTGTTAGATGATAAAGAAAAGAAATTAAGATTATTAGTTTTAGCCGTTCCAATTGATGTAGTACAATCCTATTATGAATTAGCGGAATTGGCAGGGCTAAATATAATAAGTATTGATTATGGCGGAAACAGTTCATATCAAGTATTAAAGAAGAATGATAGCCTAGATATTAATATGGTTGTGCATTTAAATGATAGCAATGGATATATTAATATCTTTGATAAAGATAAACTTCTGTTACAAAGGACAATGCCTTATGGTAGCAGTAATATTATTAGTTCAGTAGTAAATAATCCTTTATTACAAGCCCGTACACGTGATCAAGCAATTGAAGTTATTAATAAGAAATTAATTGACACAGATGCAGGTCAATATATAAATGATGATAAATTAGATGTTTTAAATTATTCTCCAAATGAGATACCAAGTGATTTGTCTTATCAAGATTCAATGAGTGACACCTATGAAGTGATACATAATATTGTTAATAACATTATGAGAGTTTTAGATTATTTTTCTTCTAAAGGAAATAACACAGTAAAACATATATATATCGCTAGTGATGGGATCCCATTGAATTATCTATACGATTTATTGCAGAAGCAAACTGGAATTAAAGTGCTTCAATACGATAAATTCATAAAGTTACCAGCAAGCTCCAATCAAAACTTAGATGATCGAGAACAGAGCCAATATCTAATGTGCTTAGGTGCAGCTATCAATTCAGTCGATTTGAGACTGCGTCAGACAGTAGAAGAGGGTGGGAAACATAATTCAGCTTTACTGGCTCTAGTTGTATTTAGTATTTGTATTGTTACAAGTATAGGAATTAGTGTGAAATCCTACTTAGATTATAACGCATGTGTAGATGAGAAAACTAAAACAAATGCCAGAATAAATGAATTGGAAGGTGTTGTTGATATATTTGATCACTACAATGATACAACACAATTGTATGATAAATATAAAGATATTTACATTGCAACCCAAAATAGCAATGAGAAGCTTGATGATGTACTAAAAAATATCGAAGAAAAATTACCAGTTAAAACCAAAGTCGAATCTTTTGAGGTGTCAGATACAGGTATAATTCTTAATTTGAGAACAGAGCGTAAGGAAGTTATAGCAAGAACCATTGTTTCGTTAAAAGAAATTGATTATTTTATTTATGTAAATAACCTTGGATTCAATGTTGAAGAGGATGAGAATGGTATCGAGACTATTTCTTATACAATAGAATGTTTATTTAATCAAACTGAATCTATTGATCAACAAGAAAATGGACAAAATGCCGAAGAATAGAATAATCAAGAAGAACCAGATAGTGCTCAA
>NZ_CBDLAM010000147.1:0-9664 GCF_965301125.1 Anaerosporobacter sp.
TTTATAAGGTATCCTACTTTTTAATTCATAGACAAATTGGAAATGTTTTATTGCTCTCGTTTGCAAGTCAAAACTCTTTTAGTTGTTTTATCTATAATTAAAATAATGAGAAATGATATTTTAACATATCATCTCTCACTTTGAGTGTGTCCTCTTTATTTTGTCGTAAATCGGTCGTAAATTGTAGTAAATACAATCCAAAGTGCTTGATTTAACTATACTTATTTTTTCCAACGTCTTCATCGTCGGGAAACTAAAGAACAACAAAAAGGTTTGATTTTATGGCGTTTTTTGCAATTCATTATTAAATTTTATACGAATATACGAATTTCCCCCGTTTCCGATAACCTAAAAATGTTTTATATGGACAAATTAAAAATTAATTGATTATTTGCACTTGAAATCCTGCCAATTCTTATTTACTAATAATTCAGCATCTCCTCCATAAAATGCATTGCTTGCTTCACTATCATTTTTTAAGTAATACATAAGCCACGCTGTGACATATCCGTCACTTTTCCATAAAACATCACTATGGTCTGTATTTTTTAGTCTTGCCATAACTACACTAATATCACTTGGTATTGTTTCAAAAGTTTTTTTCATTTCACTAATTGGTGAAATAGTTTCAGAATCCCATTTACCATCTCCAGCTACCATAAATATGGGAATATTTACTTTTGTTAAATCATATCCATATTCATTTTCTTTTCCTGTATTATGTGACCATTTTAAAGCAATTGCTAATGGATTGGATGTTGGAGATAACGCAAAGGCACATTTATATTTATCTCTATTTTCAAATTCTGTTATAGCATTGAATGTCCCTTCTCCCCCTTGAGAATGTCCACCAATTGCAATATTTTCTCCATCAACCATTGATTTTATCTCATCATTTGATAACGCAAAGTCTAACATATTTGATGCTGCAACACCATCCCAGCTTGTTTCATAATCAGTACCAATAACTATAAATCCCCAAGATGCAAGATGCTCAAATATTGCTTCATATTTTTGATAAGGTACTCCTGTACCATTAACCATTACAACTAATGGATATTTTCCTTCAGTTATTGGATACCAAACTTTATAATGGCTTTGTTTGTTATTTTCTTTTCCAGCATCATATACTTTGCTTTCATATTCATAACTACCCATTTTAGAATACTTTGCTTCTATTTTTCCACCTGTAATTTGTTTTTCATTGTAATTTTTAAAAACTACTGATTTTTTTGAAGCATAAATAACCAAACAAACAATTAACGCAATAATAATTAGTATAATAATTACAAATATTTTCATGATTTTTTTCATATATCCTCATTACTTTCTACTTATACAAATTTAATTTCTATAACTCATTTTAGCCCCCTCAAAAAACATTCAATCCGAAACATTAAAATAGTTATATATATCTGAAAAATCTTCACTTCGATAATTTCGTAAAAGCAACCGTTCAGTCTCTAGATTTAACATATTCTCCACCATAGGATGTACTCTTCTTATGATACACCTACTTTTCCTTTCATTCCTTTTGTTTATTATAATTTGATTAATATAAAAAGTGCAACTTTTATGACGTAACGTTATCCCTCTCTATTATATTGTCATAGTATCAATATATTTAATCCCTTCATGACTATCATAACACAAACATCGACCTATTTGTGTGACAATTGTAGAACCCTCATATGCATTCCAATACATTGTTTTGAAGTAATACAATTACTAGTAATCGACCACCAGTTCAACTGGTGGTTCGATAGTAGCCCTAATAGGCTATCTTACTACTCGCTCATAAGAGCGGTGTCTGCTACAATTCCATATCGCATTTTAAAATATGGATAAAAAAAGGACCCTTCCTTAGAATTTCTTCTAAAGAAAAGTCCTCATTTTTATAATTATTTATCCTGTAAAGTTCAAAGCAATCCGTCACATGAGAAGCACCTACTTGAACCTGTGAAACCCTTGATTTTACTACATTCTTACTTATCTAAGTTTTTCATCGTAGGGAATAACAATACATCACGAATAGCAGATGAATCAGTAAGTAACATAATCAAACGGTCAATACCGATTCCAATACCGCCTGTAGGTGGCATACCATATTCAAGAGCACATAAGAAGTCTTCGTCAAGGTGATCTGCTTCATCATCACCTGCCATACGATTTGCTTCTTGCGCTTCAAAACGTCCACGTTGGTCAATTGGATCATTTAACTCAGAGAATGCATTTGCCATCTCTCTCTTCGTTACAAACAATTCGAAACGTTCTGTATAGTTTGGATCACTTGGCTTTCTCTTTGCAAGCGGAGAAATCTCAACTGGATGATCCATTACAAATGTAGGTTGAACTAATTTCTCTTCTACGAATTCTTCAAAGAATAAGTTAAGGATATCACCTTTCTTATGTCTAGCTTCGAATTCTACATGATGTTCTTTTGCAAGTGCCTTTGCTTGTTCATCAGTTTCGATTTCGTTAAAGTCAACACCAGCGTATTTCTTAACAGCATCAATCATTGTTAAACGTTCAAATGGTTTTGATAAATCAATTTCAACACCATCATATGAAATTACAGTAGTTCCAAGTACTTTTTGTGCTACTGTACGGAATAATTCTTCTACTAAATCCATCATTCCATAGTAATCTGTATATGCTTGATATAACTCAAGTAATGTAAACTCTGGATTATGGCGTACGGATAAGCCTTCATTACGGAATACTCGTCCAATTTCATATACACGCTCTAAACCACCTACAATTAGTCTCTTAAGATATAATTCTAGGGAAATTCTTAGGTTCATATCTTGGTCAAGTGAATTGTGATGTGTTGTAAAAGGTCTTGCAGACGCTCCACCTGCGATAGGAACTAGTACTGGAGTTTCAACTTCAATAAAATTCTTACTATCAAGGTAGTTACGAATCTCACGAATTATTAAAGAACGTTTGATGAATGTATCTTTAACATCTGGATTTGCAATTAAGTCAATATATCTTTGACGATATCTAACATCGGTATCTTTAAGTCCATGGAACTTCTCAGGAAGTACTTGTAAGCTCTTTGATAATAAAGTAACTTTTGTTGCATGGATTGAGATTTCACCTGTTTTTGTCTTGAACACCGTACCAGCTAAACCAACAATATCGCCAAGATCGAATTTCTTGAATTCTGCATAATCTTCTTCTCCTATGCTATCTCTTGCAACATAAGATTGAATATTTCCTTGTACGTCTGCTATATTACAGAAAGAAGCCTTACCCATAACACGCTTTGACATAATACGTCCAGCAAGTGTTACTTCCTTGCCTTCTAATTCTTCAAAATTGTTTTTTACTTCCATACTATGATGTGATACATCATATTTCATAATTTGGAAAGGGTCTTTTCCTCTTTCCTGAAGGTCGGCAAGTTTCGCTCTTCTTACCTTAAGGATCTCATTAAGGTCCTGTTCTACAACATTCTTTTCTTCAGCCAATTCTTTCACTCCTTTATGTAACCTAACTGGCCTAGTTAGATCTTTGAATTTCTAGTATTTTATACTTAATAGCGCCTGATTGTGTTTCTACTTCAATAGTATCACCAATTTTCTTACCAATTAAGGCTTGCCCTACTGGTGATTCATTGGAAATTTTACCTTTTAAACTGTTTGCTTCTGTAGAACCAACTAATTTATAATCTAAAATATCATCATATTCCATATCCATGATTCTTACACGACATCCAATGTTGATTTTATTAAGATCAACTTCGTCTTCAACAACGACTTCTGCATTCTTTAAGATTTTGTCGATTTCTTCGATTCTAGCTTCGATATCTCTTTGCTCATCTTTTGCTGCGTCGTACTCAGCATTTTCTGATAAATCCCCTTGTTCTCTAGCTTCTTTAATTTTTTGAGCTACTTCTTTTCTTTTATAAACTTTTAAGTCTTGTAATTCTTCTTCTAATTGTTTTAAACCTTCGTAGGTTAAAATATTTTTCTTGTCTGCCATGTTAAACCCAACCTCCAACATAATTATTACTGTAACTATTTTTATACTATTACCAGACTATACCCTCTGACACTTTCTCTTGTACATTCCTTGTATTATAACGTATGAACAGTACAATGTCAAGGTTATCAAGTTTCTAAGGTACTTCTGAACATACTACTAAACAGTTACATAACAATTTCTTTAACTTTGATCTTACATGCTTCTAATAACGCAAGAATTTCATTTTGATTTACATTCCTATAATACTCTCCATAAATCGCTTCAATATTCATACTTTTAGCTCGTAAATATTTTACCATCATATCCTTTTTAATGGTATTCCCCTGATACAACAGATCCACATCATAAATAATCGTTAAATCTTTTCTTCTTTCCTGTAGATATTGCCGCTTCTTCGCCGAACTATTTACATCAATGACACAGGCACCATAAGGAAAGAAATTATAGTTTTTATAACTTTCACTATCTAAATCTATAATAATATTCCCCTCGATGTGACTTTTTAGTGGTAGCTCTTCACACTCTACAACTAACCCTGCGGTATCATATATCATATCTCTAAACCCAGTAAAATATTCTTCCCGATTTGTTATAATTGTTAAATAATTTAAATTGTTAATAAACTGTTCTAGCACATGTTCGATTCGCTTATCCATGGAATCAATAACAACCAGTTTCATATCTTTTTCATTAATATGTAATCTATCTCTTCCAATGTAAACAAGTTGTTCAAGATAAAGGAGTTTAATCAAAGTCCGCTCCCTCTCAGCCCTTTCATTATCCCTCTCCTGCAACTCATCTATACAATATGCCCTATTAATATTCAGGTGTTTCATAATCGCTTCGATATACTGATCTAGATATTGATCTGGTAAGCTATCTTTCTCATCCTTAGTAAAGGGTAACATGACACAAGGAATACTATCTCCTAAAAAGGTAAGTTTCCCAAGTTTCATAGGCAGTTTTCTTATTAAGTTTTTGTAATACCACTTGACTGAAATTCGTTTCAAAAATTCTCCATTCCTCTTTCCAATCATCCCCTCTTCTTCCATTATAAATTCTTCATTCTGATTTGTATCCATCAGCTTAATAAATATAAAATCATTAGACATATGCTCCCCTTTTTCTTTTTTGTTAAGTATATTTTTGCTCTGGGGAACTTATACCCTTATGTCTGGTTCTATTTTATTATATCCTATAGTGAGGGAATTAACAGTGAAGGTAGTCATGGATGGATGTTACAATTGTCATTTTGGGGATTAGTTCCAATTATTCTGTCACAGTGATAATCCATTCACCATCAAGTGAATCTTTTTGTTTTCTCTCCTAGCGCTGCTTCAATACATTCTTTACTTTCTTTACTCATTACTGGCATTTCTTCTTTATTCTGTACTTTCTCCCCATCTTCTCTTTCACAATCCGATTCGCTCCTATATCCACATGAATACACAGGAGGTCTTAGCAAAATCCCCACTTCAAAGCCTACCATATTTTTCAAACAGATTGCATGTAATGCAACATCAAAAAAACAACCTTACTAAAGTTGTACGGCAAGGGCAGACACAACGTGTCTGAACCTTGACATACAACGAAGTAAGGTTGTTCTTTTTGCTGGTGTATGAATGCAATCTGTTTGAAAAATATATAGCCATCAAACTATTTTGCAATCACCTCCGTACCTATATTAACGGCCAGCTTTTACTGCTAATTCTTGATATTTTTCTTTTGCGTTCTTAGCCGCTTTATCGAATAATTCATCCGCTCTTTCAGGATTTGAACGATATAATCTGTTATAACGAACTTCACTATTAAGGAATTCCTTATAATCTGCTGTTGGTTCTTTAGAATCTAATTGGAATGGATTCTTTCCTTGGTCAGCAAGACGTGGATCATAACGGTATAAGTGCCAGTATCCTGATTGAACAGCACGTTTTTCTTCATTTTGAGCACCCATCATACCACCTTTGATACCATGAGAAATACATGGTGAGTATGCGATAATGATAGAAGGTCCATCATAGCTTTCTGCTTCAATGAAAGCTTTTAAGCATTGGTTGAAATCAGCACCTTGTGCAATTTGAGCAACATAAACAGAACCATAGCTCATTGCGATAGCTGCAAGATCTTTCTTTCTAGAATCTTTACCATTAGCTGCGAATTGAGCAATTGCACCTGTAGGAGTTGCTTTTGAGGATTGACCACCTGTATTAGAATATACTTCTGTATCGAATACAAGGATATTAACATTTTCTCCACTAGCAAGTACATGGTCTAAGCCACCAAATCCAATATCGTAAGCCCAACCATCACCACCGAAGATCCATTGTGATTTCTTTGATAAAAAGTCTTTATCTCTTAAGATTAGTTCACGTTCTGGACTGTCGCAATCACAAGCTTCTAATGCTTTAACTAATTCTTTCGTTGCAATTGCATTAGCAGTACCGTGTTCTTTGGTTTCAAGATATTTTTCGCAAGCTTCTTTAACATCTTCTTTGTCAACTACTTTAGAAAGCGCTTCAACAGAAGAGATTAAACTAGTTCTCATAGCTCTTTGAGCTAAAGCCATACCAAAACCAAATTCTGCATTATCTTCAAATAATGAGTTTGCCCAAGCTGGTCCTTTACCTTCTGCATTCACTGTATAAGGTGTTGATGGTGAAGAACCACCCCAGATTGAAGAACAACCAGTGGCATTGGCAATATACATACGATCACCAAATAATTGTGTTACTAACTTAGCGTATGGAGTTTCTCCACAACCAGCACAAGCACCTGAGAACTCAAGTAATGGTTTCTTGAACTGACTTCCTTTAACTGTAGTTTCTTTGAATTTCGCTGTAACTGCTTCTGGTACTTCTTGTTCAACACCATAATCAAACATCTTTTGTTGGTCTAACATAGTTTCAATTGGTTTGAATTCTAAAGCTTTTTCACCCTTCTTACCAGGACAAATACTTACACAAGCACCACAACCAGTACAATCAAGTACAGAAACACTAATAGCAAACTTATGTCCTGGAAGACCTGTCATATCTAACATATCTGAACCTTCTGGAGCATTAGCAGCTTGTTCTTCTGTCATTGGCACTGGACGAATAACTGCATGTGGGCAAACATAAGAACAGAAATTACATTGAATACAATTATCTTTATTCCATTGTGGAACATCTACAGCGATACCACGTTTTTCGAAAGCTGCTGATCCTGCTGGTGCTGTACCATCAACATAATCTACAAATGCGGAAACTGGTAAGCTATTTCCATCTTGAGAATTGATCTTATTTTGAATTGTGTTTACATAATCAACTAAATCTTTTCTCTTTCCTTCAGCTTTAACAAGTAATTCTTCTGCTTCTGCATTTGCCCAAGATTCTGGAACCTTGAACTCTACAACGCCTGTAATACCACGGTCAATTGCTTCGTGGTTCATACGTACGATATCATCACCCTTCTTTGAGTATGAAGAAGTAGCTGCGTCTTTCATAAACTTAACAGCTTCTTCAGTTGGAATAATCTTAGCAAGTTTGAAGAAAGCAGCTTGAAGGATTGTATTAATACGTCCACCAAGTCCAACATCTTTACCAATTTGAATACCATCAATTGTATAGAACTTGATTCCATGTTTTGCAATATATGATTTTACTTGTCCAGGAATATGCTTTTCAATCTCTTCTGGAGTCCAGCTACAGTTCAATAAGAATGTACCGCCATCTTTTAAGTCTTGAACCATATTGTATTTCTTAACATATGCAGGACAATGACAAGCTACAAAATCTGCCTTATCAATAAGGTATGTTGATTGAATCTTATTCTTACCAAAACGTAAGTGTGAGATTGTTACACCACCTGATTTTTTAGAGTCATAATCAAAATATGCTTGTGCATACATGTCTGTTTGATCACCAATAATCTTAATTGAGTTCTTGTTAGCACCTACAGTACCATCCGCTCCAAGTCCCCAGAATTTACAACTAATTGTACTTTCTGGTGTAGTGTTTGGATTTTCAGTAATCTCAAGAGAAAGATTTGTAACATCATCAACGATACCGATTGTGAATTGTTTCTTCTCTTTATTCTTATATACTGCAATAATTTGTGCAGGTGTTGTATCTTTAGATGCAAGACCATAACGTCCACCATAAATAGGTACATTATGGAATTTTGTATCTTTAAGTGCAGCAACTACATCTAAGTATAGAGGATCACCAAGTGCTCCTGGTTCTTTTGTTCTATCAAGTACACTGATTTGTTTTACAGTGTCAGGAATTACATCTATTAAATGTTTTGCACTAAATGGACGGTATAAACGAACTTTTACTACACCAACTTTAGCACCTGCCGCATTCATGTAGTCAATTGTTTCATCGATAGTTTCACATACAGAACCCATTGCAACAATAATATGTTCTGCATCAGCAGCTCCATAATAGTTGAATAATTTGTAATCTGTTCCTATCTTCTCATTTACCATATCCATATATTGTTGAGTCAATTCTGGAATTGCATCATAGTATTTGTTACTTGCTTCTCTTGCTTGGAAGAATACATCAGGGTTTTGAGCAGTACCACGAGTTACAGGATGCTCAGGATTTAATGAACGACGACGGAAAGCAGTTACTGCATCCATATCACACATTTCTTTTAAATCTTCATAATCCCACATCTCGATTTTTTGGATTTCATGAGATGTACGGAAACCATCAAAAAAGTGTACGAATGGTACACGACCTTTAATTGCTGTTAAATGAGCTACTGCTCCTAAGTCCATTGCTTCTTGCACACTATTTGAACATAACATAGCGTAACCGGTTTGACGGCATGCATAAATATCTTGATGGTCACCAAAAATAGATAGGGCGTGACTTGCTAATGTACGTGCAGATACGTTAATAACGCCAGGAAGTAACTCACCTGCCATTTTATACATGTTTGGAATCATTAATAACAAGCCTTGAGAAGCTGTATAAGTAGTTGTAAGTGCCCCCGCTGCTAACGAGCCGTGTACAGCCCCAGCTGCTCCTGCCTCTGATTGCATTTCAGAAAGAACTACTGTATTCCCAAATATATTCTTTCTTCCTTGTGTAGCCCAAAGGTCTGTGTAGTCTGCCATTGGTGAAGATGGTGTAATTGGGTATATAGCCGCTACTTCTGTAAACGCATACGATACGTGTGCTGCCGCCGTATTTCCATCCATTGTTTTCATTTTTCTTGCCATCTTAAGATATCCTCCTTTTTATAATTATTGTAACGTTACGATTATAGTATTTAGGCGTAACATCACTAGACAAATTTATAGCTATTATATTTTTTTCATACACAGAATAATTTATACCACTATTCTGCCTTATTTTTAACCTCTTTAACTATTCAGACTACTATAATTAAATTTTTGTTTCCCCTTAGCATTAAACGCAAATTCACTCATAATATCTAAGTAGCTATCTTGATTGTATCACCACAAGTATAGTTTGTAAAGGTTACCAGAATAAAAAAACAGCACAAAAAAAGGGAATGGTATTCTTCCATTCCCTTTCCAATATAAATACTGGGCCACAAGGATTCGAACCTTGAGATGCTGGAGTCAGAGTCCAGTGCCTTACCGTTTGGCGATGGCCCATTATTTGTGCCAATTCAATATCAGCACAGTCAATTATACTAAATTGATTTTTGT
>NZ_CBDLAM010000148.1:0-9532 GCF_965301125.1 Anaerosporobacter sp.
CTCCAAGTCAGGGCCACATCTGACTTGGAGATTCCTTAGTAATGATTCATTCTATATGATAATTAAAACTTACAGCTTATATTTAATTTATTTACTTCGTATAGTACTCAACACCAGCCTCAAAGATTAATTGATTTTGATTTCCATAGATGTTCATAGCAACACCTTCTCCGATACGTTCTGAATGAGCCATCTTACCAAGCACACGACCATCAGGACTAGTAATACCCTCAATTGCACAGTAAGAACCATTTGGATTGAAATCTTCATTCATACTAGGATTTCCATTTACGTCAACATATTGAGTTGCAACCTGTCCGTTTGCAAACAATTTCTGTAACCACTCCTCATTAGCAACAAAACGTCCTTCTCCATGCGAAGCAGGTATCGAGTAAACACCACCAAGTTCTGCCTTAGATAACCAAGGAGATTTGTTAGTAACAACTTTCGTATATACTGACTTGCTGATATGGCGTCCAATTCTATTTGTTGTAAGTGTTGGAGTATCTTCTGTTATATCCGTAATCTCTCCATAAGGCACCAATCCTAGTTTAATTAAAGCTTGGAAGCCATTACAGATACCAAGTACAAGACCGTCTCTATGCTTTAATAAGTTGTTAGTAGATTCTTTTATTGCTTCGTTACGGAATACAGAAGCGATGAATTTAGCAGAACCATCTGGTTCATCACCTGCACTGAATCCACCTGGGAACATAATAATTTGTGATTTATTAATCTCTTCCGTAAAAGCCTTAACTGACTGTGTAATATCACTTTCACTTAAGTTACGAAATACTACCGTAGATACTTCAGCACCAGCTTTTTCGAATGCTTTCGTAACGTCATACTCACAATTTGTACCTGGAAATACAGGTATAAATACTCTAGGTTTGGCAATCTTTGTTTTCGCTGTATAGATTGTCTTCGCATCGAATAACTTCGTTTCTAGTGTTCCATTCTCACCTTCAGACTTAGTAGGGAACACGTTCTCTAATGTTTCTGTCCAAGATGACAATGCTTCTTCCATAGCAATTTCAGTATCACCATATATGAAAGCTGTCTGCTCTGTCACTTCTCCAATTACTTCATAAACTGCTGTAATCTTATTAAGATCAGATTCGGAAACTTCCGCAACAATGCAACCGTACTCTGGTCTGAAGTATTCACTTGCTTTCACACTATCCCTTAACGTAACGCCTAATTTATTACCAAATGCCATCTTACTAACCGCTTCAATAACACCACCGCATCCAAGTGCATATGCGGATAATAATACTTTTTCCTTAGCTAATTTCGTAATCTGTGCATATAATTCCATTACTTGTTCAAATACTGGAATATCATATTCATCTTTTGCAATATTGAATTTAACAATCTTGCTTCCAGCTTTCTTGAATTCTGGAGTTACGATGTCTTGCTCCTTCGCAATATCTACAGCAAAAGAAACTAATGTTGGAGGCACATCAATATCATTGAAGGTACCTGACATACTGTCTTTACCTCCAATAGATGGTAAACCAAGTTTCATCTGTGCTTCATACGCTCCAAGCAATGCAGCCATCGGTTCTCCCCAACGTTTTGGATCTGTACCAAGTCTTCTGAAGTACTCTTGGAATGTGAAACGAATCTTAGAGAAATCTCCACCGCAAGCAACAATCTTAGCTACTGATGAAATTACTGCATAGATTGATCCATGATATGGGCTCCAGCTTGATAAATACGGATCAAATCCATAACTCATCATAGTTACTGTATCGCATTTTCCTTTTAGCACAGGAAGTTTTGCAATCATAGTTTGAATTGGAGTTAATTGATATTTTCCTCCATATGGCATAGTTACTGTTGCAGCACCAATAGAACTGTCGAACATCTCAACGAGACCTTTCTTGGAACATACATTAAGGTCATGGAGTACTTCTAACCATTTTTTCTTCATATTGGTTACAACAATTTCTCTTTGTAAGTAGTTATCTTTTTCTGATGGCATCGTTACAGTCGCTTTTGCTTCTTGATGAGCACCATTTGTATCTAAGAAGGCTCTACTGATATTAACGATTTGTTTATCTCTCCAGATCATTACTAATCTTGGTTCTTCTGTTACAACTGCAACTTCAACTGCTTCTAAGTTTTCTTCTGCTGCAAATGCTAACATCTTATCTACATCTTTCTTATCTACTACAACTGCCATTCTTTCTTGTGATTCAGAAATTGCTAATTCAGTTCCGTCAAGACCAGCATATTTTTTCGGTACTTTATCCATAAAGATGTGTAAACCATCTGCTAATTCTCCAATTGCTACAGATACACCACCTGCACCAAAGTCATTGCACTTCTTAATAATAGAACTCACTTCTTCGCGACGGAATAACCTTTGTATCTTTCTTTCTGTAGGAGCATTTCCCTTTTGAACTTCTGCTCCACAAGTATCGATGGAGCTTGTTGTATGCGCCTTTGAAGAACCAGTTGCGCCACCACAACCGTCACGTCCTGTTCTACCACCAAGTAAGATAATGATATCACCTGGATCAGAATTCTCACGAATAACATTTTTTCTTGGAGCTGCACCCATAACAGCACCGATTTCCATTCTCTTAGCCACATAGTTTGGATGATATATTTCGTCAACTAGCCCTGTTGCAAGTCCAATCTGATTTCCATATGAACTGTAACCTTTTGCTGCTCCTGTAACAATCTTTCTCTGCGCTAACTTACCTTCCATTGTTTCCTTTAAGGATACAGTAGGATCCGCTGCTCCCGTAACACGCATAGCTTGATATACATAACCTCTACCTGATAACGGATCACGAATAGCTCCTCCAAGACAAGTTGCTGCTCCACCGAAAGGCTCGATTTCAGTTGGGTGGTTATGTGTTTCATTCTTAAAAAATACTAACCACTCTTCTTCTTTTCCATCGATTTCCACTGGTACGATAATGGAACACGCATTGATTTCATCAGAAACTTCCATATCTTCTAATTTACCATCAGCACGTAACTTCTTCATAGCCATTAATGCGATATCCATTAATGAAATATATTTATCATCTCTATCCTTATAGATTATTGCTCTATCTTTTGTGTATTGATTATAAGTAGCCATAATTGGTGCTTTGTAATAACCATCTTCAAATTCTACGTCTTTTAGTTCCGTTAGGAAAGTAGTATGACGACAGTGATCAGACCAATATGTATCAAGCACACGAATTTCAGTCATGGAAGGATCACGTTTTTCTTCATTCTTAAAATAGTTTTGTATATGAAGGAAATCTTTAAATGTCATAGCAAGATTTAGCGATTGATATAATTCATTTAACTCGCTTTCTTCCATATCCGTAAATCCATCAAATGTTATAACATCTTCTGGTTCATCAAATTTAGCTACTAAAGTCTCTGGTTTCGCACCATTGCTTTCTCTGGAATCAACAGGGTTGATACAATATGCTTTGATACGCTCGAAATCTTCTTCTGAGATTTCTCCTGACAATACATAAGTTGTAGCCGAACGGATAATTGGTTCTTCTTTTTCATTTAATAATTTCACGCATTGTTCTGCAGAATCAGCTCTTTGATCAAATTGACCAGGAAGATATTCAACAGAAAATACTTTATCATCATCATTTTTTTCAAATTTTTCTTCAAACAATACATCAACAGGAGGCTCTGAAAATACAATACCAAGTGCTTTCTTATATGTTGTTTCTGATAGATTTTCGATATCATAACGGATTAATTCACGAACAGCAGTTAACCCCTTCATTCCAAGATAACTCTTAATTTCTTCTTTTAGTTCATTTGCTCTGACAGCGTATGGTGCTTTCTTCTCAACATAGATTCTCTTTACGTTACTCATGGCTTACCTTACCTTTCTGACATAAATCTGTCACAAGAATGCCTTTGCTTTCTTACTCTGACCTGCTCATCAGCTTTGCTGACATATGGTTTCTATTTTTCATTGGTTTTATTATATCACACTCCGTTTTATAAATAAAATTAATATAATTCAATTTACTAATTAGGTTTGCTTATATAATAAAAAAAGCAATAGAAAGCACACTTTGTGAACTTTCTATTGCATAATTTGTTACATAATCTATTACTTATTCATTACCTGATGCATTCGTATCAGTTGTTGCTGCATCATCTGTTGTTGTAGCTTCTGTCGCAGCAGCATCTGTTGTTGTAGCATCTGTTGCTGATGTGTCTTCTGTTGTTGTTACAGGAATTGTGTTATTTCCCATAACAATTTTGTCCCAAACTTCATCATTAACTTTAACCTTGTAGCTTTCTTGAATCGTCTTGAATTCTTCTTCAAAACGAGCATCTTCTACTTCTTGGATTGCTGTAGATACAGCTTCATCATATTGTGTAGTTGCACTATCATCAACCATCTTAATGATGTAATAACCTTCTTCTGTTTCTACGATTCCACTAATTTCTCCATTAGAAAGTTTCATAGCTTCTTCCATATAAGTCTTATCAGTTGTTTCATTCTCATCATTTGGTAAGAATGATAAATCTGTATACTCTACATCAGCATCACCATCTGTGATACCATCTTCTAAATTCTTGCTTTCTTTCACTTTATCATAGATTGCTTCAATTTTTTCTTTTGCAGCTTTCTTTTCATCATCTGATAAAGGAGTAGCATTTCCTTCTTCATCTACTGTTGCTGTTGCTACCTTAATATATTCTGTACTATACTCTTTGTATTGTTCTTTATCAACACCTTTTTTAATCTCTTTATCATCAATATCGAAAGAGTCGATTAAATCTTCATAATATTTGTCTGTTATAGCCCATTTTTTCTGAGTTTCTGTAATTGCTTCTTCAGTAAAACCTGTTAATGCAAGTTGTTCTTTCGTCATTTGTTGAATAATAGATGCAGAATTTTCTTCAATTGTTTTAATTTCATCTTCCGTTAAAGAATAGTCTTTTTTTAGTGCTTCTCTATATAGAACTTCGTAATGAATTGCTGTATCCATTGCTTGATCTTTTGCATCTTGGCGGATTGTTTTTCCTTCTTCAACTTCCATATCCCAATATCCAGTATTGAAATAGTATTTATACATTTGATCCATATAGTCGATTTGTGATTCATAAGAATAGATATAATAAAGCATATTTTCCATTGTTATGTTCTCACCATCAACTGTTAATGCAACATCATCTTTTTTATAGTTTATACTTGTATCAACTGTTCCATCTTCTGTTGTACCAGACTCTTTTTTTGAATCCTTTTTACTACATCCAGCAACTAATGCCATACTACAGATAAGTACAACCATAAGTACTAGAGATATTACCTTCTTCAACTTATTCACTTTACTTCCTCCATATTATCTTTAATTATAACACTATTCCAATTCTATATAACTTTGTCCTATTCGTCAAGTTAATTACCGCAATTCACAAAATCTTCACTTTTGTTGACTTTACTCTCTACTTATGCGAAGCCAGATTATCTAAAAAATACTCTGATGCGGCTGTTAATGGAATCTGGTTGCTATATGCAGCCACAAGCTTTCTCTCTGGAAGTTCTTCATTCAAATTAAGGATAATCATATCCTCAACCTCCCCACTCGTAAGATTCTTAACACAATAATCTGGTACAAAAGCCACCCCTAATCCAATCCGTGCCATATCAATAAGCAAATCATTACTATTAAGCTCTATAGCAGGTGCTAATTCAATTGATTGCTGTAAGAATAGACTATGAAGGAACTCACTTGTTGTAGAATGTTTGTCCAACATAAGAATTGGATAGTTTCTTAAATCAGTTAAAGTCATCTCCCTTTCAATACTTGGGAAATACTTCTTATTAGCAATAAATACATCGCGGAATGTTCCCACTTCCACAATATTATTAATGCTATTCAGACGGCTATTCGGCGAATTCACCACAATTAAATCGACTTGATTTGTCTCAAGTAATTCCACACATTGTAAAGATGTACCATTCGTAACTTTGATATGAACTTTCGGATACTTTTGATGAAATTCATTCAAAAACGGAACTAAATAATACCGACAAATGGTATCACTTGCACCGATACGAAGTTGCCCGCCATTCAACGTCCCCGCTTCCATTATCTGGCTTTCACCGCGATTAATAAGATTAATTGCTGGCTCAATATGTTTAAATAACATTTCTCCTTCTTTTGTAAGCTTTACTCGTTTTGTACTACGAATAAACAATGTCTGATTCAGCCTCTTCTCAAGTACTTTAATTGACTGACTTACCGCTGATTGTGATATAAATAATTCTTTTGATGCCTCTGAAAAGCTTAATGTTTTCCCCACATAGTAAAACACTTTGTATAATTCATAATTAATATCCATTCCACATATACCTTTCCTAAACATACATAGAAAACACAAATGCGTTCCCTTTTCTTTAGAACCTCGTTATAACTCATAAGCTATATTATAGCTTTAATTTACTATAAAAACAATGGGAATTCGGTAATTGAATAAATTTAGCCGAAGGTTTGACACCTACTAGATTGTATTGTATCATTATTATGAAAAACCAAAGAAAGGAAGTATCTCATGATAAAAGACGTTATATCAGTCGGTCTGCCTGTTGCAGAATCAATGGACATTAAGAAAAATCGTTTACTTCCCAAAACTATTACTGGTAAAGAAAAACGTATCTGTATTGTCACAGGAATACATGGTGATGAATTAGAAGGACAATTCGTTTGTTATGAACTGATTCGTAGAATAAATGCTAATATTCAATGTTTAAATGGTATTGTTGATGTTTATCCTTATGTTAATCCTCTTGGTATGGAATCTATAACTAGACGTATTCCTACCTTTGATCTTGATATGAACCGTAATTTTCCTGGTAATGAAGAAGGAGACATGGCGGAATGTGTAGCTGCTAGTATTATTGATGACATTCTCGGTAGTGATTTATGTATTGATTTACATGCAAGTAACATATTCATACGAGAAATCCCTCAAGTACGTATTAGCCAAGATAATCTTAAGACACTATTGCCCTATTCTAAATTATTAAATGTAGACTTTATATGGGTTAATGACTCTGTAACAGTACTCCAATCATCTTTAGTACATAGTTTAAATTCTCTAGGCGTCCCTTCTCTTGCTGTAGAGATGGGTGTTGGTATGAGATTAACAAAAGAATATGGAATGCAATTAGTCGATGGCTTATTTAATCTTATGAAAGAACTTGGTATATGGACTGGAGAAGTATCTTCGATACGAAAGCCAATTGTTTCAACAGATGGACAAGTTGAGATGATTCATGCAGAAGCATCTGGAATATTCGTTCCTGCTATTTCTCACTGGATAGGTATTTGTAAAGGTGATTGCGTTGGTGATATTATCGACCCTCTTAATGGTACGGTAAAAGAGCATATTATTGCTCCATGTAGTGGTACGGTGTTTACACTTAGAGAATATCCTGTTGTCTACAATGGTTCTTTAATTGCACGAATATTAGGAGGTGTCGGCTCATGCTAAAAGAAACAATCTATTCACTTGACGCTCCGTTTCGTGCTAAGATGAATATATATGGCTATACTTTCGGAAGTGGCGAAAAGTCAGCATGTATTGTTGGTCCAACTAGAGGTAACGAAGTACAACAACTCTATGTCTGCTCGCAATTAATAAAAACACTAGCCCAAATTGAGAAAAATGGACATATCGTAAATGATCATGAAATCTTAGTTATTCCATGTGTGAATAATTTCTCTGTAAATGTCGAAAAACGTTTCTGGGCTCTAGATAAAACAGATATTAATCGAATGTTTCCAGGTAATCCAACTGGCGAAACAACAGAAAGAATTGCAAATGCTGTATTTAAAAAAGCAAGCGGATATAACTATGGTATTCAGTTTGCCAGCTTCCACACACCTGGAGACTTTATTCCACATGTACGCATGATGGAAACAGGTCATCAAAATACCAGTTTAGCAAATCTATTCGGACTTCCTTATGTCTTAACCAGAAAACCTGAACCATTCGATACAACTACTCTTAATTATAACTGGCAGTTGAATGATACGAATGCTTTCTCTGTTTATACTAGTGCAACTGATCAGATTGACGAACCATCTGCAAGACAAGCTGTATCTTCTGTGCTTCGTTTTCTTACTCGTATGGGTATTATTAAATACAACTGCCATAATGGTTTTATCGCAAGTGTAATCGAAGAAGAAACTCTTCTTCCAATAAGGGCAGATGTATCTGGTATCTATCGTAGACTTAAGAATCCTGGAGATGAAGTGCAATTTGGCGATACACTAGCTGTTGTTATTGATCCTTTAGAAGGTGAAGTAATTTCTCAAATACTTGCTCCAAGCGACGGTATCATCTTCTTTGCACATACAAAACCGCTGGTTATCCAAAACTGTGTGGTATATCAATTAATTAGACGATTACATGAATAGATTTTGGGTGTCAAAAGGCCTATTTTAACTTTCAGATGAATAATCAACAATATTTATTCATCTGAATTTATCTAAGTATTAGTCTTATTGCAAAACTCTATATACATATTCATAGCTTCTTAGCTAACGTACTATGACACGAAACACGCTACACACCTAAGTACTTCTAAGTGTGTACACCCGGTTTCATCAATTGATACGGAACCGCCTTCGATTCGGCATCCTGCCTCAGCTCAGACTGGCTCGGCATCCATGCCTCTCCTTCCTAGGTTTTGATGTACACACTAAGAAGTACTACAGATGTTCCGCTATCATTTCTTAGTCATAGTACGTTAGCTAAGAAGAAGATTAACACTATTAAGTAGTTTTGCGTGCTACCTTATAAAACACAAGTACAAGTAAGTTAACAAATGAACAAATATTCTTGGTCATTCATCAATAACTTTCACTGGGCCTTCTGTCTTATTTATTAAGTAATAAATTTTCTAGTTCTTCTACTGTTTTTACTACATAATCAGCTCCTGATTCCACTAATTCTTCTTCGCCACCATATCCATAAGTAACACCGATTGCTTCTATTCCTCGCTCATGTGCCCCTATTACATCGTATTTACGATCGCCAATCATTATAATATCTTCTTTATTAACTTCCCCAAATCCTGCAATTGCTGCATCTACAACTTCTGCTTTATCAGAGCGTGTACCATCTAGATTACTTCCTATTATATGATGAAAATACTCTTTAATCTCAAAGTGTTCTAATATCTTCTCAACAAAAACAGTCGGCTTTGAACTTGCTATTGCTAACATTTTACCTTCATTGCTTAATTTCTGTAACAGTGAGGGGATACCATCATAGATCTTATTCTCGTACATACCAAGAGTAGCAAATCTCTCTCTGTATTTCGCTGTGGCTTTAATTGCATCTTCCTTAGTAAAATTATAAAATTCCATAAAAGAACCTATGAGTGGTGGTCCAATCACAACTTCTAGCTTATCCAAATCAGGTTCCTCAATTCCAAAATGAGCTAGAGCATATTGAAAACTTTTCGTAATACCTTCCTTTGGATCTGTTAATGTTCCATCTAAATCGAATAATATATAATCTTTTT